>JBFWSD010000093.1:0-11332 GCA_050248575.1 Gemmataceae bacterium | reverse complement strand
TTCCAGGTACGAGTCGAGCTCCTTGAGCAGGTCAGGGGGCAAGGTATCGTCGCGCTCGCCGCGAAAGCGAAGCGGCTCGCCCCAGGCGATGACGCGATCGCACAGCCGCCGCATGCGCTTGACGAGGTTCGAGCGGTTGTCGACCTTCTCGACGCCGCTGAGCGCCTCGATCTTCGCCTGGCGGCCCTGCTTGAGGGCGACGCTGAGCCGATCGCAGCCGATGAGCTGTCGGCCCTCGTTGGCGACCAGGAACGCGACCTCCGTGGGATGCAGGCTCGTGTGAATCCGCCGCGCGAAGGCGTCGATGCGGTTCCAGGTCTCTTGCTGGTCGATCTGCCGCTGCTTCTCATGTTGCCAGAAGACGGGCACGATATCGCTGAAGCGGATCAGCGCCGGGCCAAGGAAGTTGCCCTCCTCGGGCCGGCTCCACACCTCGAGCAGCCCGTGTACCTTGCCCTCTCGGAAGAGGGGCAAGACCCAGATCCCCACACCCGTGAGAGGAATGCTCTCGGAATCTTCGCTCTCCTCCTGCGGCACCGTGTAGA
This sequence comes from Gemmataceae bacterium, assembly GCA_050248575.1. Lineage (GTDB taxonomy): Bacteria > Planctomycetota > Planctomycetia > Gemmatales > Gemmataceae > JBFWSD01. The sequence continues at coordinate 10,787 of JBFWSD010000093.1, read as the reverse complement.
TGGGCTGAGCGGACTGGATTGCCTGCCGCAGTAGATCGTCGTGCAGGGCTCGCGCCTGCCCCTCGAGTTGAAGGTCGAGCTTGCCGGGATTGAACTGCACTTGCTGGACGAAGTCGCCGGCGTCATTGCGTGTCCAGATCGTGCCCGTGGGCAAGGTCAGCGCGTCGAGCATACGGCGGAGGAACTCGCGAAAGAAGTCGCCCGGTGCCAGCTCAGCAAGCGCCAGCGTCACCAGTTCATCATGGAGGGCTGGCTCGTGAGACGCACGTGCCAGAGAGCGTGCCTGGTCAGCCACGGGCGATACCTCTCGAATGAAGGGAGTGACAAGGTGCGCCATCCTAGGCAAGCATCGAAGGCAATTCAAGCTGCCAGCTGTTGAAATCTTCGAGAAGGCAAGCCATGTACTCAAATGGCAGTAGAGGGGGCAAACGGCAGATTTGGTCATGGACGAAGGAGTCGGCCCCGACAATAATACTCATCCCTATCCCAACGTGATTGTGGGGTGCGCCCATGACGCTTCGCTATCTCTTCGGACCCGTCTCTCCCGAGTACGCCCGCGAACGGCTCGAGCGACCGCGACAGGAGGGCCACTGTCTCGTCTTCGATCATCAAGACGGTGTCGACCTGGCCATCGGCCAGGAGGATGCCTGGGAGGCCATCTGCGCCAAGCTACCTGCGGGCTGGCATCCCGACTTCGTAGCACTTCACCTGCCTTACCGGACAGTGCCGCACGCACTGTGGTCTGCACCCGTGCCGCTGGTTGGGCTGGCCGTCGACTGGAACCTGCTCTGGCATCACTATCGCCGCCGGCTTCGCAGTTGCGAACTCATCCTCACGGACACACTCGGTGTCACGACATTCGCACGGGAAGGTCTCGAACAGGCCCGAGTCGCCAACCTCTTTGGCTGCGAACAGTCCTTCCTCTCGATCCAACCCGCGCCCGAACGTGACATCGATATTCTCTTCGTGGGCAATCTCAATCCTGCCGTGCAGGCAGAGCGACTCGCCTGGCTCGGCAGGTTATCGCGCCTGTGTGACCGCCGGCGCGTCGAGATTCACACCGGTATCCATGGCAATGCCTACCGGGACCTGCTGGCCCGGGCCAAGATCGTCTTCAATCTCAGCATCCGGGGCGAATGCAACCGCCGCGTCTTCGAGGCGGCTGCGGCCGGGGCCTTGCTCATTCAGGAGAAGGGCAATCTCGAGGTCCCGACTTACTTTGCCGATGGCCAGGAATTCCTCTCTTATACCTCGGAAAGCCTCGAGTCATTGCTCGATTACTACCTCGACCATGAGGACGAGCGGCGACAGATCGCCGAGAACGCCCGGCGCAAGGTTGCCGACCTCAGCTTCGAAAACCTCTGGGCCAGGCAGATCGAACTGATCGAGCGCGATTGGCCGACGATTGTCGAACGCTCAACGAGGCGGCTGCACATTGACGGGGACGACGAGTTGCTGGCACGCACCTGGCAGCTTGTGGGGAGCAGCCCCGGTCACGACAGCACCCTGTTTCGTGACCTGCGTGCGCGGGTCAAGGAACAGCCAACCGCCGAGCTGTTCAATGCTCTGGGCATCGCCGTCGCTTGCATCAATAATCGCGGCAGCCGGTTCGAGGCTTCGCTGGCGCATACGGCAGTCGAGTTCTTCGAGCAGGCATGCGCGCTGGATCCACAGGATGTTGTGGCTGGCCTGAACCTGGTCGAGGCGCTGGCCGGTCTCCAGCAATTCCCTCGGGCCACCGAGGTGGCCCGGCGCGTCCTGGCGGTACTCGACAGCGACAGACCGCTGTCCCTTGACGGCCCCCATTTCCCGCCCGTATTCGATCCATTCCGCGTGCAATGGGAACGGGCCGCTTGGACTCATGCGGGCGACCGATATGGAGAAGCCCAGGCCAAGCGCGAACTTCTCCGCTGGCGGTTACACAGCTATCTCGGCGAGATCACGGAAGAACTGGGGCATTTCTACGAAGCATGCGTGGCCCGGGCCGACCTGCCCACGTCGCGGGCGGCACTGGGGGCTGCCCTGTACCGTGGTAAGCGGTTCGGGCAAGCCTTGCCTCACCTTCGCCGCGCGGTGGCCGACAATCCCTTCGACTCGATCGCTGCCCGCGCACTCTTCGACGCCCTGGGCGTAGCGCGCGACCAAGCCGGGCAGCGCCGTCTGGCCCGTGACCGACGGCTCTTGGCGCGCACCGCACCCGCTGCTCTGCGGGAGGAAGATGTCTACAAGCAAATGCCGCCGCCAGGCGATGAGCTGGCATCGATCATCATCCTGTGCTGGAACGAGCTGGATTACACTCGCCAGTGCCTCGAAAGCGTGCTCCGGCACACGCGCCGACCCTACGAGTTACTGCTCGTCAACAACGGTTCCAGCGACGGCACCCGCGCGTTTCTCGAAGAGATACGCCAGCTTTCTGGCCCCGAGCGTGTCGTTGTGATCCATAACGAGTCAAACCTCGGCTTTGCCGCCGGTTGCAACCAGGGCTTGCAGGCCAGCCGCGGCAGCTACCTTATCCTGCTCAACAATGACACCATCGTGACCGAGGGCTGGCTCGATGGGCTGGTACGCTGGTCGCTGCACAAGTGGCCCAGGGTCGGCATGGTCGGCCCGGTGACCAGTTACGCAGCGCCTCCGCAGCAGATCCCGGTCGACTACCGCGACCCTTCAGGGATCGACGCGTTCGCCGCACGCCGCCGGCGCGAGTTTGCGCGGAAGGCACTTGCTTTTCCCCGCCTCACGGGCTTCTGTCTCCTCCTGCGTCGCGAGGTGCTCGACAAGATCGGCAGCCTGGACGAGGGCTACGGCACCGGCTTCTTCGAGGACGACGATCTGTGCGTTCGCGCCCGCAAGGCTGGTTTCGAGTTGCTCGTTGCCCTGGACGTGTTCGTCCATCACTTCGGCAGCCGGACCTTCACGGGCCAGGGCGTCGACTATCGCAAGCAGCTCGAGGAGAACTTTGGCATGTTCCGGGCCAAGTGGGGGGACGAGGTCGCGGCCCCCTACCGCTTGCCGGAAGCCAGCGAAGCCGTCCTGCCGATGACAGCTGTCCCGGTGCCCCGGCCCCTGACGGCAAGCGAGGACCTGGACGCTCCAATGCCCGTGCGGGACAGGATGAGGGTGTCGTTGTGCATGATTGTCAAGAACGAGGAAGACAACTTGCCCGCCTGCCTCGAATCATGCCGCGGCCTCTTTGACGAGATCGTGGTCGTGGATACCGGCTCCACCGATCGGACCAAGGAAGTTGCGGCTCGATACGGTGCCAGGCTCGCCGATTTCCCGTGGGTGGACAGTTTCTGTGCGGCCCGCAACGAGAGCCTGCAGCACGCGACGGGCGACTGGATCTTCTGGATGGATGCGGACGATCGACTTGACGACGAGAACCGCGCCAAACTCAAGGCCTTTCTGGCTGGTCTCAAGGACGAGAACGTCGCCTACTCAATGAAGTGTCTGTGTGTGCCCGACCGCGACTCGGGCACGGCTACCGTGGTCGATCATGTCCGGCTCTTTCGCAACCATCCGCAGATCCGCTGGCGCTACCGGGTGCATGAACAGATCCTGCCTACGGTCCGCAAGGCGGGTGGCGATGTCCGCTGGGCGGATGTCGTCATTCGTCACGTCGGCTACCAGGATCCGGCCCTGCGCCGCCGCAAGCTCGATCGCGACCTGCGCCTGCTGCACCTCGAAGACGAGGAGCATCCCGACGACCCGTTCACGCTTTTCAACCTGGGCATGGTCTACCAGGAACTGGGGCAGCTCGACAAGGCAGTACCGGCCCTGCGCCGCAGCTTGCAGCGCTCGCATCCCAATGATTCGATCGTGCGCAAGCTCTATGCGCTGCTGGCCCAGTGTCACCGTCATCTTGGACAGCGAGAGCTGGCCCTGGCTGCCAGCCGCAAGGGGCGCGAGTTCTATCCCGACGATGTGGAACTGCTCTTCCAGGAAGGGCTGGTCTGCCGGGAACTGGGCAAGGCCGCCGAGGCCGAGCAATGCTGGCTGCGCCTGCTCGAGCCGAAGGGGAGTCAGCACTTTGCCAGCGTCGATACCGGCATCGCAGGCCACAAGACCCGGCACAACCTGGCCGTCATGTACCACGAGCAGAAGCGTGATGCCGAGGCCGAGACCCAGTGGCGGCAGGCGCTGGCCGAGCAGCCTGCCTTCGTCTCGGCGTGGTTAGGACTGGGTGAGCTATTCCTGCGCCAGGAGCGCTGGGACGAGCATCGAGAAGTCGTGCAAGAACTCGAGCATCTCGGGCTGGTCGCGGATGCCAGCATCCTGCGGGCACGGGCACACCAGGTGCGTCGCGAATACGATGACGCGCGGCAATTACTCGAACAAACGATCGAGCACGCGCCCCAGGCTGTCTACCCCAACCGCATCCTGAGCCACGTGCTCTTGCAGCAAGGCAAGGACACAGCAGCGGCCGAGAAGGCATTGCGCCGCGTCCTGGAACTTGTGCCCGACGATCCCGAGGCCACCCAGAACCTGGCGGTGCTCCTGCACGACCGTCGCAGGGATGGCTGAGAACCATGTCCGAAAGCTCGGTGAAGCCATGAAAGGGATCATCCTGGCCGGTGGGCGCGGACCCGACTGTTTCCGCTGACGCTCGGCGTCAGCAAGCAACTCCTGCCGTTGTACAACAAGCCGATGATCTACTATCCCCTGTCGATGCTTTTGCTGGCAGGCATCCGCGACATCCTGGTCATCAGCACGCCTGACGACGTGCCGCAGTTTCGCCGCTTGCTCGGCAGTGGCAGCCAGTTCGGCGTGCAGTTCACCTATGCCGAGCAGGCTGAGCCCAGGGGGCTGGCCGATGCCTTCCTCGTGGGCCGGGAATTCGTGAAGCAAGAGCCCGTCTGCCTCATCCTCGGCGACAACCTCTTCTACGGACATCAACTGGCCAGTGTCGTGCAGTCGGCGGCCACCTTGCGGGAGGGTGCTTTGATCTTCGCCTACCCGGTCAGTAATCCCGAGCGCTACGGCGTTGTGGCACTGGACGGGCAAGGAGGAGCCCTGAGCATCGAGGAAAAACCACGAGAGCCGCGCTCACGCTACGCCGTTCCGGGCATGTACTTCTACGATGGCCAGGCAACTGAGATCGCTGCCACGCTCACCCCCTCGGCAAGAGGCGAACTGGAGATCACCGAACTGAACCGGATCTATCTGACACGCCGGCAACTGCGCGTGGAACTGCTCGGGCGGGGCATCGCCTGGCTCGATGCCGGTACGGCCGAGTCACTCCTGCAGGCGGCCAACTTCGTACAGGCGGTCGAGGAACGCCAGGGCTTGATGATCTGCTGCCCCGAGGAAGCCGCATTCCGCATGGGCTTCATTGATGCCCGGCTGCTACGCAATCAAGCCAGGGCCATCGGCAATCGCTACGGACACTACCTCGAACAACTCGCCCAAGAAGTCGAACCACTCACGCCTCACTCTTCGACCAGCAACAGGTCATAGACTTCCCGGCCAAAAGGCCCGAGCGGCAAGATCCCGATGGGCTGCAGGTCGGCAAGGTTGCGACCGGTCCTTCGATAGACGGCCACACCGCACTTGCCTGCCCTCAACCCAGGTTCACCGGGGTTCTCAACACGCTGACCGGTCGAACGCGAGCGCTGGCGACCCTGCGAGATCCCCACGCAGAGATGCTTCTCCGTGACGAGCAGACCGCGCAGGTAGCCCAGGCCCAGCAACAATGTCTGCCCGTCGTCGCGCCGCACGGCCAACCGCGACGACTCGCAGACATAGATACCATCGGCAGCCGCCAGCAGGGAATGCGGCTGGTGCAGGCTGGACATCAGTCGCGTATTCGTGTTCAAGTTGGCCACGTAGCCTTCATGGGCGGTAGCCCACAGCTCTCCCTTCTTGCGTCCAAAGGCCGTGATCAGCAAATCCTGCTGCGCCCAGCACAGGGCGTTGACGTGCAGCACATCGCCCTGCGACTCGGAGTCCTGCCACCAAATGCGTTCGCCGGACTTGGGATCGAACTCGACAATGGAATTGTTGCCGGTCGAAGCAATGTAAAGCTTGTCGTCGCGGGCAATGATTGAATGTCCATCACGAACGAGTTGCAGCGGCCAGACCTCGACAACTTCGTACCGTAGCGAGAGAAACGCCAGTGCGGACGGCACGGACTGGGTCACCACGACAAATCCGTCGCGCCAGCGGCACAGTCCAGTCAGGCCAAAGAAAGTGGTGGGCAGCGCCGGATGCAGAAGTGGAATGCTCCTGATCCGGTGGTGATCGGTATCGCATTCCAGAAGATGGCCAGCGCGTTCGGCAGATCCGGACGGCTTGTTGCACAAACTAATGAGATATCGCAAAGGGCCTCCAAGGCTGAACGCGTGATATTCTGGCTGGGGACAGCAAGATTGTCCACTCTCCGGCAGGTGCAACGACAGCATCACGTGATTTGAGTAGTCGCGAGATTTATCCAAAAAACATCAAGTACGTGATTGAACCTACTCAGTTGGTCTGCTACCTTACGGCCCACTCGGTTCAATAGAGGCAGGGCAGCCACGTCGCCCCATGTCGACTCGGCTAGGCCCACGGCGAAGCGGCGTAGCGGGTCGTTGCCGATCCTTTCTCCGCTCGCTCCACAACCACACGACGAAACAACCTGGATGGCCGTGGTGCCGCTCGAAGTCCGAAAGGAAACACCATGCGTTCGCTCCTCCGCCTCTTGCGTCGACTGCCCGCCTCGAAGGCAAGCCAGGAACAGGTGACGAATAGCCCACCGGCGGCAAGCACTGAAGTCCAGAGCGATGGTCCAACCTTCATTCGGCACGTCGAGCCGGCAGCGGCGCCGGTCGAGCAGCGTGCCCGAATACGGTCCTGGGTGTCCCGGTGGTGGGCGACACTGTGGCGACCGACCAGGACGATCGTCAACGGACGAGCGGATGAGGGGCGCGACGGGTTCGCCGTCTTGTGGCTCGGTCGAGTGTCCGACCTGCTGGAACGCTGGTTTGGCAAGAAGCGGCTCGTTGCAGCGTGTGATGCTGACGACAACAGGATGTGGCACCGGCCTGAATCCCTAATGCTGCTCGAGAAAAGAAGTGCCCCAGGTGCGGTCAACCTGGCGGCCGCCATGCCGATGGTGATTCCGTCGATCGGAAGTTTGGGTCAAGACCGGCCCGCGCTCCTGAGGACGAGTACGCTTGACCGCATCGATGCTGCTGCGGGCGAGCAGCGTGTGCTCCGGCTCGGCGATCAGCAGCCCAAGTTTATCAGGCCGGAAGAAGAAGCTCCCTCGGCCAGCAATGCCACGCCGGGCACCGGCGAGGTCACAACGATTGTGCCTAGCCGGCTCGACGAGGAACCATTCGCCAGCCCGCTCGATCCCGACCAGTTGTTTGACACCGGCCTCGGTTCTGCAGGCACGCCTGGTTCTGCACCGACGCCAGAAGCGGAAGCCGAACCCGAGAGCGGCGGCGGTGGCGGCGGCAGCAGCGGTGGTTCCACCGATCTGGAACTGCAAGCCTCCGGTGGTTCCGGCGGAGCCAGCATGTCGACGGAGAAGAACGAAGCTCAACAGCTTGCCGACCTGATCAACAGCGGTGCATTCGACACAGACCTGGCCCCATTTGCCTCGGCTGCCTCCATTGGCCAGCCGTCCAGCACCCAGCTCTCTGCCGAGGCACAGGCGGAGATCCTCGAGAACATTGCCCGCTTGCCCATGCGCTTCGAAGAGCATACCGGGCCGGACGGCACCTACTACTTCGCACGCGGCGCCGGCTACGGGATCTACGTGACGCCGACCGAAGCCACGCTTGGACTGGTTTCCTACAACGCGTCCAACCAGGACCGCACACCCATCGATCCGTTTGCCGAAACGGAATTGCCCACGCCTGAAGTGCATACCCTGTCGCTGCAGATCGTGGGCGGGAACCCCAACGCTTCTCCCGTGGCCCAGGAAGCTCAGCCGGGAACGGTCAACTACCTGATGGGCGACGACCCGTCGGCATGGCGAACCAACGTCACGACCTACGGCAACGTCCTCTTCCAGCAGGTCTATGACGGCATCGACCTCATCTACTACGGCACCGACCAGCGCGAACTGCAGTTCGACTTCGTCGTGGCTCCTGGCGCGAACCCGGACAATATCCGCTTCACCTTTGCGGGCGCCGATCAGGTGGAACTGGCCGAGGATGGCAGCTTGCTCCTGCACACGGCCGGCGGCACGCTCGTGCAGAAGGCGCCCTTGCTCTACCAGGAAGTCAACGGCTTGCGGCAACGCGTCTCCGGCAACTTCGTGCTGCACAACGACGGCACGATCGGATTCAACGTAGGTACCTATGACAGGACGAAAGAACTGACCATCGACCCGGTGCTGAGTTACGTCAGTTACCTGGGTGGCAACGGTGCAGATACCGTCTCGGCCGTGCGCGCCGGCAGCGATGGCTCGGCTTACGTCACCGGCTGGACCACTTCGACCAACCTGCCCGTCATCGGCGGTTCCGGCGGCTCCCCCTTCCAATCAAGCAAGGCAACCAGCTATGACGCGTTCGTCGCCAAGGTCGCTCCCGACGGCAGCAGCCTGGTCTACCTCACCTACCTGGGAGGCAACTCGCTCGATTTTGCCTACGCGATCGACGTGGACAGTTCCGGTAACGCATACATTGCGGGCGGCACCAACAGCACGAACTTCCCGGTCTCCGGCGGCGCCTACGACACCACCCACAACGGCAGCCGCGACGCCTTTGTCTTCAAGCTGTCCGCTGACGGCCAATCACGTGTGTGGGCGACCTACGTGGGCGCGTCGGGCAACGACCAGGCCAACAGCATCGTTGTCGACGAAAACGACGAGGTCATCATCGCCGGCGCCACCTCATCTTCAGGCTTCCCGACCTTGCGTGCGCTCGACAGCACCTTGAACGGTGCATCCGACGCCTTTGTCACGCGCCTGAATTCCAGCGGCACGGCCCTGGTCTATTCCACCCTGTATGGCGGTTCCAATGGCGAGGCCATCAATGGCCTGGCCCTGGACAGCAGCGGCAACGTGATCGTCGCGGGACATACCGACTCCAGCGACCTGACGACGAAGAATGCAGCTCAGGGGACATTCGGCGGTGCCACGGACATGTTCCTCGCCAAGATCGTCGATCCAGGATCACCCAGCGCCGTGACCCTCGACTATGCAACCTACCTCGGAGGCTCGGGAGTTGACGTGGCGGAAGCGGTCGCCGTGGACGGCAACGATCAGGCCACGATTGTGGGTTTCTCGGCCGCCTACAGTTCAACCAATGACTTCCCCGTGCTCAACAGCTTGCAAGCCTTCCAGGGAGGCTCGCTCGACTACAGCGACGCGATCGTGGCTCGCTTCAGCGCCACGGGGTCGAAGGAGTTTGCCACCTACCTGGGCGGGACCGGCGATGACTACGGCCGCGGCATCGATGTCGACGAGTTTGGCAACTACTACATGATCGGCGAGACTTACTCGTCGGACATCGAAACGGTCAACGCCTTCGACGATACCTACTCGGGAATGCGCGATGCCTTCGTCACCTTCCTGGATGTCAACGGCAATGACGTGGTCATGCAATCGTACCTGGGCGGAACGAACGTCGACACGGGGATCGGCATCGCCTACGGAGCGGGCAGCGTCTTCGCCGTGGGCGATACCTACGGCAGTTTCCCAACGACGATGGGGGCATTCCAGACGACGTTTGGCGGCGGCCTCAATGACGGCTTCGTTACCAAGTTGGCCGCCACCAGGGTGACCATCGAGGCCACGACTCCTGACGCCTTCGAGGTTGGGGACATCCCCGGCGTCTTCACGGTCACACGCACGGGCGACCTCTCCAGTGCCCTCACCGTCAACTATCGCATCTCCGGCAACGCCACCCCTGGCGACGACTACACGGCTCTGACGGGCACCGTCGTCATCGCTGCCACGCAAGCGACCGCCACCATTGTCGTTGACCCGATCCAGGACAACATGCCCGAAGTCGATGAACGCGTCATCGCCCGGCTGGAACCCAGCCCGGACTACTTCATCGGCTCGCCTGCCAGCGCCACTGTGACGATTCACGACACCACGGTGAGCATCGAGGCCATCGACAACACGGCCGAAGGCAGCATGACGCCCGGCAAGTTCCGCATCAGCCGCACCGGCCCCAATATCGGCGACCTGACCGTCTACTACACCTTCAACGGCACGGCGCTGCCAGGCTTCGACTACGACCGCATCGCTGACTCGGTCGTCATCACGAACGGCAACAGCTCGGTCGATGTGCTCATCGACGCCATCGACGACTCGGACATCGAGGGCACCGAGACCGTCATGCTCACGCTGTTCCAAGATCCGCTTTACGCCATCGATCCGTCTGCCGCAAGCGACACCATCACGATCACCGACAATGACTCCACCGACCAGTGGCCCATGGAGGCGTTCATCCTCAACTGGGACCCGCTCACTGGCCAGGGCGTACAGCAAACCGGGAACAACCAGGTCTCCTACGCCGTGGATTTGGACCAGAGTCCGGGCATTGTCCAGGGCGGCAACTCCTACCTCGTCTACAACTCCGACTTCGTGGACGTGCGGCCCATCGTGCAGGCCACCATAATCTCCGATGTCAACGCTCCCGTCCCCGACCAGATCACCGTTGAACTGAGCTGGGACGGCACGCCGCAAGGCAGCGCCAAGACGTTCAGCACCGCCGGCTTTATCCCGGGCACGCCGTTCACGGTCGCCTTCCAGGTCGACGACCCCGTGGGCGCCACCGGCCGCTACGACTGGGAGATCACCGTCACCGTCGACTACCCCGGCGTCCTCGACGACATCGAGCGCATCG
>JBFWSD010000092.1:0-11333 GCA_050248575.1 Gemmataceae bacterium | reverse complement strand
GGCGCGCATCACCGCGCCGGGCAACGACGTCACGCTGGTTGGCATCTCGGCCATGCAGCCCGAGTGCCTGAAAGCGCACCACTACCTTGCCGAGGTCGGCATCGAGGCCGAAGTCATCGATCCGGTCTGGCTGAGCCCGCTCGACCTGGACACGATCGAGGCCTCGGTGGCGCGCACGGGCCGCTTGCTCGTGGTCGACAACGGCTGGACCTGTTGCGGCGCGAGCGCGGAAATTGTCGCGGCGATCAGTGAACGCGGCGCGGGCAGCCCGCTCCGCGTGCGCCGACTTGGCTTCGCGCCCACACCGTGCCCGACGACCTCGGCACTGGAAGCTCACTACTATCCGACGGGAGCGGCGATTGCCGCCGCGGCCCGCGACCTGGTCGAGGGCCGCACCACAGGCTGGCGGCCCGAGCGCCGCCCCGACCTCGAAGCCGCAGCCACGTTCAAGGGGCCCTTCTGATGACCGCACTGGCCACACGCAAGCCGACCTTCTTTGACTGGCCGCTGATGCGGAACAACATCAGCCGCCGCGACCTCGACGCCGTGATCGAGTTCCTGCGCCAGGACGATCCGATCCTCACGCAAGGGCCGCTGGTCCGCGCCTTCGAACAGGAATGGAGCGCCTGGCTCGGCGTGCGTCATAGCGTGTTCGTCAACTCGGGCTCGTCAGCCAATCTGATCACGCTGGCGGCGCTGCGCGAGCGCTTTGGCCCGGGCGAGGTCATCGTGCCGCCCCTCACCTGGAGTTCCGACATTGCCAGCGTGCTGCACGCGGGCCACGAACCGGTCTTCGTCGACATCGATCCGCACACGCTCGGCATGGATGCCAACCAGGTGCGCGCCATGCTGTCGCCGCGCACACGGGCCGTCTTCCTCACCCACGTGCTCGGCTTCAACGCCCTCACGCGCGATCTGCTCGACGAGCTCGAACGCCGGCACATCCCGCTCATCGAGGACGTCTGCGAATCGCACGGGGCCACCTTCGAGGGACGCAAGCTGGGCAGCTTCGGACTCATGTCCAACTTCTCCTTCTACTACGCGCATCATCTCAGCACCATCGAAGGGGGCATGGTCTGCACCCACGATCCCGAGCTGTATCAGATCCTGCGCATGTTGCGGGGCCACGGGCTGTTGCGCGAGGCCAGCGACGCCGAGCTGCGCGGCCGCTGCGCGGCCGAGCACGGCGACTTGCACCCGGAGTTCATCTTCATGCTGCCCGGCTACAACGTGCGCGGCACCGAGATGCACGCGTTGATCGGCCGTTCGCAGCTGCCCCATCTCGCCGACAACATCCGCGCCCGCAACGACAACCTCAGGTTGTTCCTGGACCGGCTCGAGCCGCGTTTCTACTTCACCGAGTTCCGCCTGGCGGGCTGCAGCAACTACGCCTTGCCCCTCATCCTGCGGCATCCGGACGCGGTACTGTGCCGGCGCATTGCGGACAGCCTGCGGCAGCGCGGCGTGGAGTTCCGCCGCGGCACCTCCGGCGGAGGCAATCAGCTGCGGCAGCCCTACGTGCAGCGTCTCGATCTCAACGCCGCCCCGCAAGATTTCCCGCGCGTGGAGCACGTTCACTTCCACGGTTTCTACCTGGGCAACTATCCGACCCTGGCCGCCGACAAGATCGTGGCCCTGTGCCGGCATCTCAACGACCTCGCGGAGGAGCATCATGTTTGCGGATGAGAAAGTGCTGGTCACGGGCGGGGCAGGATTGATCGGTGCGGCGCTGGTGCGTCGTTTGGCCGCCGAAGGGGCACAGGTTCGCGCCGTGGTGCATCGACGCCGCCCGCCCGAGGAAGAGCCGGGCGTCGATTACCTGCACGCCGACCTCACGCGCGCCGAGGACTGTGCCATCGCGGTGGCCGGCGTCCGCTACGTGATTCACTGCGCCGCCAGCACTTCGGGCGCCTTCACCACGGCCGCCACGCCGATGGTGCATGTCACGCCCAACGTGATCATGAACTCGCTGTTGCTCGAAGCGGCCCATGCGGCCCGCGTGGACAAGTTCCTGTGGCTGAGCAGCACGGTCGGCTACCCGGATGCCAGTCATCCGGTGCGCGAAGAAGAGTTCCTGACGGGCGAGCCCTTCGACAAGTACTACTTTGCGGGCTGGGCCAAGCGTTTCGGCGAGGTGCTGTGCCGCATGTACAGCGACAAGCTGCGCGAGCGACTGACCACGATCGTGTTGCGGCCGACCAACGTGTATGGCCCGGGGGACAAGTTCGACCCGGCCCGCTCGCATGTGACAGCGGCCCTCATTCGCAAGGTGGTGGAGCGTCAGTCGCCCATCGAGGTCTGGGGCACGGGCAACGATGTCCGCGACCTGATCTACCTCGACGACTTCGTCGAGGCTTGCCTGCTGGCGCTGGAACGGCTCGACAGCTTCACGCCGCTCAATATCGGCTCGGGCCGCCCGTGTACCGTGCGGCAGATCTTGCAGACGATCCTCGCTTGCGAGGACTGGCAGGACGCCGAGGTCGTCTATGCCCACGACAAACCGACGATGATTCCCGTCCGGCTGGTCGATACGCGCCGCGCGGAAGAATTGCTCGGTTTCCGTGCCCGCACCGGGCTGCGCGAGGGCATCCAGCAGACCATCGACTGGTACCGCCAGACCAGGCGGGCCGAGGAGGTGGCATGCCGCTGACGCAGCCCATCACCGTCGGCCTGGTGCAGATCAACAACAGCTTCTCCGGGCAGAACTACTTGCCCTACTCGGTCGGGCTCTTGCAAGCCAGCGTGCAGCGGCACGCCGCCGAGCCCGGGCGCTATCGCTTCCTGCTGCCCCTTTACAAGAGGCTGCCGGTGGCCCGGGCCGTCGCACAACTCCTCGAAGCCGATGTCGTTGCCTTCAGCGCCTATGTCTGGAATGTCCGGCTGTCGCTGGCGATTGCCCGCGAGCTCAAACGGCTCAAGCCGCACATACTGATCGTCTTCGGCGGGCCGCAAGTTCCCGATCGCGGCGAAAACTTCGTCAGGCAGCATCCCTTCGTCGACCTGGCTGTCCACGGCGAGGGGGAATCGGCCTTCCGCCTGCTGCTCGAGGAGTATCCGCGGGGCCGCTGGGAAGAAGTGCCCTCGCTGTCGTTCCTGCGCGGCGACCAGTATGTGGCGACGCCGCGGGCGCCGCGCATGGGGCAGCTGGCGACCTTGCCCTCGCCTTATCTGGAAGGCATCTTCGCTCCCTTGCTGGCCGCTCATCCCGACGAGCAGTGGCTGGCCTTGTGGGAGACGAACCGGGGCTGCCCGTTTTCTTGCACCTTCTGCGACTGGGGCTCGGCCACCGCGGCCAAGGTGTACCAGTTCGACATCGAACGGCTCTACGAAGAGATCGACTGGTTCGCGCGGCAACGAATCGAGTTCATCTTCTGCTGCGATGCCAACTTCGGGATGCTGCCCCGCGACCTGGAACTGGCCCGCCGCGTCGTCGAGGTGCGCGGCCGCACGGGCTATCCGCAAGCCCTCTCGGTGCAGAACACCAAGAACGCCACCGAACGTGCCTACCAGGTGCAGAAGACGCTGGCCGACGCCGGCCTCAACAAGGGAGTGACCCTGTCGCTGCAAACGGTGGACGAACGCAGCCTGCAGGCCATCAAGCGGCAGAATATCTCGTCCAGCTTCTATGAAGAACTGCAACGCCGCTTCAGCGCCGACGGCATCGAGACCTACACCGATATGATCCTCGGGCTGCCCGAAGAGACCTACGACAGCTTTGTCGACGGCATGGCCCATATCGTGGCCAGCGGGCAGCACAACCGCATCCAGTTCAACAACCTGTCGATCCTGCCCAACGCCGAGATGGGGGATCCGGCCTATCAAGAACGGCATGGCCTGCAGCTGGTCTCCACCAGGATCATCAACATCCACGGTACGCTGGCGGGCAACGACAGCGACGACGTTCAAGAATATCAGGAGCTGGTGATCGGCACGCGCACGCTGCCCGCGGCCGACTGGTGCCGCACGCGTGCCCTGTGCTGGATGGCCTCGTTCCTCTACTTCGACAAGGTGTTGCAGATCCCCTTGCTGCTCTTGCACAAGGTGGCGGGCCAATCGTTCCGCACGCTCATCGAGCTCTTCACCGCAGGCGATCTCGCGCCGTATCCCACGCTCGCGGCGGCGCGGCAGTTCTTCCTCGACAAGGCCCGCGACATCCAGCAAGGGGGCGAGGAGTATTGCCGCTCGGAGCGCTGGCTCAACATCTACTGGCCCGCCGACGAGCTGCTCTTGATCGAGCTCTGCACCGAGGCCAGGCTGTGGGATTTCTACGACGAAGCGCAGGAACTGCTGACCGACTTCCTCACCCAGCACGGGCTGTTGCAGTGGCAGGATGTCTTGAACGACGCGGTCGCGCTCAATCGCGGGCTGCTCAAGCTGCCCTTCCATGACAGCGACCTGGAGCTCGAGCTCGGGCACAACATCTGGTCGATGTACCGGGCGGCCCGACGCGGGGGCAGTGTGCCCGTCGAGCGCGGCCACTTCGTGCATCGCATCGAGCGCACCAGTCAGCGTTATGAAAGCTGGGCCGACTGGTGCCAGCGCGTCGTCTGGTACGGGAACAAGAAAGGGGCCTACCTGTACGCCAGCACGGTGGCCGAACCTCAACTGGAGGGACACTATTGATGATGGCCGCGCCCACGGAAACGAAGATGCGTTATCGCCCGCTGGGCCGCTCCGGCCTCTCGGTCTCCGAGCTTGGCTTCGGCACCTGGGGGCTGGGAGGCAACAAGGGGAGCGTGCCCGCCTACGGGCCGACCGACGATCGCACCTCGCGCGCGGCGCTGGCCCGTGCCCTCGAACTGGGCATCAACTTCTTCGATACGGCCGACCTCTATGGCAACGGCCACAGTGAAACGCTGCTGGGCCGCGCCTGCGCCGGGCAACGGTCGCACGTGGTGCTGGCCACCAAGGCGGGGCTGGTCAACGGCGGCGCGGCCCATAACTTCACGCCGCTCTATCTGCAGCGCTCGCTGCGGGCCAGCTTGAAGCGGCTGCAAACCGATTACATCGACCTCTTCCTGCTGCACAATCCGCCCGTGTCGCTGGCGACGACCGCCCCCAAGCTCTGGTCGTATCTCAACGGGCTGAAGGAACGCGGCCTGGCCCGCAGCGTGGGCGTGTCGCTGGCGGGCCCGGAGGACGGCCTGGTGTTCGCGTGCCGCCCGGAAATCGATGCCGTGCAAGTCAATTACAACCTGCTCGATCAACGCGCCAGCGACTGCGGGCTGCTCGATCTTTGCCAATCACGCGGCATCGGCGTCATCGCCCGCACGCCGCTTTGCTTCGGCTTCCTGTCCGGGCAGCCCGCGCAAGGCTCGTTCGGTCAGGATGATCATCGCCGCCGCTGGTCTGCCTCGCAGCAGCTGCGCTGGCAGGAAGGGGGCAAGCTGTTCCAGCCCTATCACAAGCCGGGCGAGACCAGTGCCCAGTTCGCCTTGCGGTTCTGCCTGGCGGCGAGCAGCATCGCCACCACCATTCCCGGGATGATGAACTTCGCCGAGGTCGAAGAAAACGTGGCCGCCTGCCTGCGCGAGCCGCTCGAGCCACGCACCCTGAAACAGATCGCCAGCCTCTACGCGCAGCATTCGTTCTTTCTGGGCAAGCGGCAAGGAGCCTGACAATGAACGCAGCCGAGTCGATGACGGCAACCAGCAGTCGGACGCAAGACAGGGTCGAAGCCGCGCCCGTGCGCCCGCTGCCCACCATCACCTTGCTGATTCCGATCCTGAACGAGATCGACGGCTTGCGGGCCATCGTGCCGCACATCGACCGCCGCCTGTTCACCGACGTCCTGGTCGTGGACGGCGGCTCCACGGATGGCTCGCGCGAATACGCCCGCGCACAAGGACTGCGCGTGCTCGAGCAACGGCGGCCCGGGCTGGCCTGGGGCGTGTATGATGCCATCGTCGATCTCGCCACCGACTACGTGATCGAGTTCAGCCCGGACGGCAACTGCCCGGTGGAGTGTCTGCCCGGGCTGGTCGAAAAACTTGCCGCGGGCTACGACCTGGTGGTGGTGTCGCGCTACTTGCCGCCCGCGCGCTCGGAGGACGATAGCCCGCTCACGGCGTTTGGCAACTGGATGTTCACCAAGCTGATTCGCGGCCTGGGCCGCTGGCCGATCACCGACGCACTGACCATCTATCGCGGCTTCCGGCGTGAGTTGATCTTGCAGCCCGATTTCTTGCACTTTCTGCGCGGGCCGGTCTTCGAACCGCTCGTCTCCGGCCTGTGTACCTTGCAGGGCCGGTCGATGTGCGAGATTCCAGGCAACGAGGGCTGCCGTCTCGGCGGCCAGAGCAAGATGCGGCCCCTCTACAATGGCTCCTGCGTGTTGCTGATGATCCTGCGCCTCTATGTGCTGAAGTTCTTCGGCATCAGGGTCTGAGTGTGCACGCGGCTTCCAAAAAGGGGACGCAGCTCTTTTTCATTTGTTAGAGTGCGTAACAGGGCTGTCTAAGTTGACTTCGGAACCGGTCCGATGGCTTTTTGGAGGAAAGCATGGGGCGTCGTAGTATTCTGCTCGGATCTGGAGTCTTCTTGTCCCTTGCGCTGGGCAGCGTGTGCATCTGCAGTGGCGCGCTATCCAAGGCACTTACATGGGGCAACTTTCAACGCGTGAAGCCCGGTATGTCGCTCAGCGAAGTGGAAGCGCTTCTGGGACCGGGCAAGAAGACTCCGGGTGAACCGGCGACCGAAGACGACACCATCATTGAGGGCGAGGACGTTTATCGATGGTATGCGAATGGCTTTGAGGTTTACGTTGGCGTGCTGGACGGTCGCGTTCGCCGTAAAGTTGTTTGGTATGTCGACTATCCTTGAGTCAGGCGACCATCGGCCTCGCCCTGACGCCTTTTTTTTGCCTTTTTTCACCTCTTTTTTCGCGCAGATAACAGCCGCTCAAGGGCCTCGGCGAACACGGTGTATGCCTTGCAGTCCTCGCGGGTGTAGAGGACCATCCGCACCTCGTCGAGACCGTGCTGCTCCCGCTCGGGGCCAGTACTCATATCGTACTGGTCTCACCCAAGGGGCGCACTGCAACTTTTTGCTTTTCGGGGATAGTGATTTGACGCAAATCGAAATTCTGCAATGGCTAAGAGCAAACGGAAATAGGCCTCCATTGCGCAAACGGGCAGCTGAATCGTGTTGCCCGCGGAGGCAGCCTTGCCCGACCATTGGCAGCAGCTGTACGGTCGACGGCGATCAGGTCAGAAGCGCCGCGATATCCTTCCACCCCAGCACCTGGGCGATTTGCAGCGCCGTGAAGCCTTCGCTGGTCTTGGCGTTGACGTCGGCCCCGGCTTCCAGGAGCAGCTTGACCAGGGTTGTGTTGCCTGCGGAGGCGTGATGATGCAACATCGTCCAGCTTCGGTGGCCTGTCGAGGCGATCAGCTTCGGGTCTTTCGCCAGCGCTTGCTGCAGCGAGGCAGCGGCGGACTTGCTCAGCGGGGATTCGCCTTCCCCATCGGGAGCGGTGCGCGGCTTGTTCGGATCGCCGAAGTTCAGCCCCCACATGCCGTCGTGTTGCGCGCGTTCCTTCTTGTCCATGCGCGAGCGCAGCACATTGACCGTGAAAGCGCCGTAGGCTTCTTCGCCGATGACATACAGCCAGTCGCTGATTTCCGCGCGCGGAAACTGCGCGGCTGCGCCCGCCTGTACCGACTCGAGCCAGTTCGGCGAGTTTTGCAAGGTGCCAAAGACGGTTTGCCCGTCGAAGTCCACATCGTCGATCCACATGTGTTCGACATTGGGCACGCCGGGCTTGCGCCGGGCCGTGGGGCCATCGGAGAACGGCGCCTTCACCATGGCCATGCCAAGAGCCGGCACGATGCGGTTGCGGTCCCACATGACTTCGCGCCAGAAGTAGCGGAACGTTGCGCGGGCATTCTCGTAGGCCCGCAACATGTCGGGATCGTCGCCCTCGGCCTGGTACACTTTCGATTTCTCGCTCATGAAGGCGCCTCCGGCGAAAAAGGGAACCATCAACAGGTGTCGGCGCAAGAACGGCAAGGGGCTTCCACACGCGTGGCGCCTTGCCCAGGGCGGCGCGGACCACCGCGGCAGGTTGAAAACCTGCCCCACGCGCGTTGTCGTTCCCACGCTCTGCATGGGAACGCACCACTCCGCCGCTCTGCAGTCAACACGAGCCAGCGGGGCAGGTTGGAAACCTGCCCCACCAGCGGTGCATCACTTGCCGTTGGCGTGTTCCGCGACGCGGACCACGTAGCTGTTCTTGTCCTTGAGGGCAGCGCGAATGGCGTCCTCGGCGCCCTTGGCCTTGTCGCCGAGGCGATCGAGGTGGTTGATGGCGGCCAGCCGCACCCATTCGTTGGGGTCCTTCATGGCGGCGGCCAGGACGCGCACGCCGGTCTCGTAGTCGCCCAGGCGGCAGAGAGCGTCGCCCGCGGCAACGCGGACGTTGCCATCCTTGTCTTGCGTGGCCGCCAGCAAGGCGGGCTTGGCTGCCTTCGCCTGA
This sequence comes from Gemmataceae bacterium, assembly GCA_050248575.1. Lineage (GTDB taxonomy): Bacteria > Planctomycetota > Planctomycetia > Gemmatales > Gemmataceae > JBFWSD01. The sequence goes on along the minus strand of JBFWSD010000092.1, from coordinate 2,857 downwards.
TCGCCCAGCGCGCCCAGCCCGGTGGCGGCCCAGAAGCGGACTGCCTGATCTTCATCCTTCAAGAGGGCCGTGAGCTTCTCGACGTTGGCCGGATCGAGCCGGCTGGCAAGATCGGCGGCCGCCGAGATCTTCGCGTAGGGATAGCTGGCCGGGTTCTGCCTCACCGCGTCGTAAGGCGGCGTGTTGCCGAAGCGGGTACGCAGGTCCCCCTCGGGCAGGAAACTGAGGTCGATGATCTCGGCCTGCCAGTCGGTGAGTGCCTTGCGCAGCCGCTCGAGGACGTCTTGATGCTCCTTGGAGTTGACAAGGTTGTTGACCTCGAAGGGGTCGGCTTCGACATCGTAGAGTTCTTCGGGCGGCTTGGTCTGGGCCATGAACACGGCCTGGGGGCCCTTGAGCTTGCCCTCCTTCGAGAGCGTTTCCCAGACGCGCAGCGTGGGCATCTGGTAGGCGTAGTTCAGATGCTGCGTGTGGAAGTAGGGCAGGTGCGGCATGTAGTTGCGGATGTAGCGGTACTTCTTGTCGCGCACGCTGCGGAGCATGTCGTAGCGTTCATCCATGCGGTCGCGGAAGCCGTAGACGTACTCGCGCGGCTTGGCGGCCTGCTTGCCGAGGAACGGCTTGCCCTGCATGATGGCCGGGATCTTGACGCCGGCCAGACTGAGGGCCGTGGGCCCGAAGTCGACGAAGTTGACCAGGCGCTCGGTGCTCGAGCCCGGCTTGCCCGGCGCCCAGTCGGCGTATTTCTTCGGGAAGCGAACGATGAAGGGGACTTGCGTGCTGGTCTCGTAGAGCCAGCGTTTCGAGCGCGGCATGCCGGCGCCGTGATCGGAGTAGAAGAAGACGATGGTGTTGTCTGCGAGCCCGTCCTTGTCGAGTTGCGCGAGGATGTCGCCCGCCTGCTTGTCCATGTAGGTGATCATGTCGGCATAGCGAGCCCAGTCCTTGCGGACCTCGGGCGTGTCCGGGTGATAGGGCGGGATCGGCGCCTTGGCCGGATCGTGCTTTTCCTTGTCGGTGAACTCGGCGACGCGCTTCTGATAAGCGGCCTCGGCGAGGCGGATCTGGCTTTCGTGACAGGTGGTGAAATTGAAGATGGCAAAGAAGGGCTGGCCGGCCTTGCGATTGCGCCAGTGGGCCTTGCCGCTGGAGTCGTCCCAGCAGCCCTTGGGCATGCCCATGTTGTAATCGGTCTTGGAGTTGTTGGTGCAGTAGTAGCCCGCCTCGCGGAGGAGCTGGCTGTAAGTCTTGGCCTCCTTCGGCATCATGCCCTGGCAGCGCATGTGCTGCGTGCCGATGCTGGGAGGATACATGCCGGTGATCAGCGTGGAGCGGGCCGGCGCGCAAACGCCGATGGGGGCATAGGCCCGATCGTAGCGCACGCCTTCCGTGGCCAGCTTGTCGAGATTGGGGGTGACGGCATACTTGTCGCCGTAGCAGCCCAGGTTGGTGCTGATGTCCTCACAGGTGATCCACAGGATGTTGGGGCGGTCATCATCGGCCGCGCGTGCCTCGCCGGCAAACATGCTGGCAACGAGCGCCAACCCGACCCAGAACTGGCAGCGTGTCATGGGTGTCTCCAGATAGCTGTTTTTGCGAGTCAAAATCTGCGGCGGCGAAGAAGCCCGGGGCTTCTTGCTTCCGCTTCGAGACCTCTGCCCACATGTTACCCGGGCAGCCCCAGGATGCAAGAATCGGGACGGATGGAGAATGCCCGACAGAAATCCGCTGGTCGGATCTGCGCGGCGGAATACAAAGATGAGATTGGAGAGGAATCGGCTCCCCACCTGATGGAGCCAAACTCGCGGTTCCTCGGAGACTGCCATGCCCGAGCTGTCCACCCGAAGGATGGGGACTGTGCCCCGTACTCGCCCGTCGGCGACGCTGGCCATTCACGAGCAAGTCGCTGCCCTGCGCCGGGCGGGGCGCAATATCTTCCACCTTGGTTTCGGCGAATCGCGCTTTCCGGTTCACCCGCGGCTGCAACAGGCGCTGGCGGACCATGCCGATCGCGCGGGCTACCTGCCCATCCTGGGGCTGCCCGAACTGAGAGAGGCGGTGGCCGCCTTCTCTTTCCGGGAACACAACCGCGTCTGCCACCCGGACCAGGTCGTGATCGGCCCGGGCAGCAAGATGTTGATGTATGCCGCCCTGCTGGCGCTCAAGGGGGATCTGTTGCTGCCCGCGCCAAGCTGGGTGAGCTACGAGCCGCAAGCGCATCTGGTGCAGAAGGAAGTGCACTGGCTGCCCACCAATGAGCGGGATGGCTACACGCTGCAGCCCGGCATCCTGGCCTCGGCCGTGCAGCGGCTTCGCAAGGAGGGCCATCATCCGCGTATCCTGTTGCTCAACTCGCCGAGCAACCCGACCGGAGTGGGCTACCCGGCGGCACTGCTGGCGGAGCTGTCTGCGGTGGCCCGCCGCGAGCATCTCGTGATTCTCAGCGATGAGATCTATGCCCTGACGCAGCACGACGGGCAGACTCCCGTTTCCATCGCCAGCTTCTTCCCGGAAGGGACCATTGTCTCCACCGGGCTCAGCAAGCACCTGTCGCTGGGGGGCTGGCGACTGGGAGCAATGGAGTTGCCCGCGGGGCGGCTCGGCGCGGGTTTGCGCACGCGGCTGGAAGCCATCGCCAGCGAGACCTGGTCGGCCGTGGTTGCACCGATCCAGTACGCGGCGCTGACGGCCTACTCCGACGATCCCGAGCTGCGCGAGTATCGCCAGTGGTGCGCGCGGGCGCACGGCGTGCTCGTTCACTTCCTGCGTCAGAAGCTGCTCGATTGCGGCCTCGTGTGCCCGCGGCCGAACGCCGCCTTCTACCTGTTCCCGAGCTTCGAGCCGTTCCGCGACAATC
>JBFWSD010000091.1:0-11391 GCA_050248575.1 Gemmataceae bacterium | reverse complement strand
TTGCCCCGCGCGGTCTTGCCCGCACGGGATGGCGTGCCCCACGCGGGGGTCAAGCGCAGTGCCGGCGCGCCCAACTGTTCGTTCTTCACGCAGTGGACGAAGCCCGCAGATTCCATCACCTGGGAAGTGGCTGTGCACACGCCGGGCCGCTACGAGGCCATCATCCATTACACCTGCCCGAAGGACGATGTGGGCTCCGCCATCGAACTTGCCCTCGGGCAGGCAAAATGGACGGGCACCGTCGCCGAGGCGCACGATCCGCCCTTGCGCGGCAAGGAGCACGATCGCGTCTCGCGGGGCAGCGAATCTTACGTGAAAGACTTCAAGCCGCTTTCGCTCGGCGTGATCGAGGTGCCCGCGGGGAAGGGCACGCTGACCCTGCGTGCTCTGAAGGTGCCGGGCAAGCAAGTTGCCGACATCCGCGCCGTCGACCTGATCCTGCAGAAATAAGCAAATGGATGCCTTTCAGAATCGCCGACCTGTGCAAGACTGGATCCGCAAGGAATCCAGACCAAGTTCGCCCGCGGATGAACGCGGACTGCGGGCGCGGATTCGTGCAAGGCGGGAAGACTCGGCGGGCAAACGCGCGCACGCAGTCCGCGATTATCCGCGGTCGCTCTTGGATTGAAATCTTGGTTACGGCGGGCGCTGCCGGCGTGAGCGGAAGAGGATGTCAGCCTTCGACGACTTCGATGACGATGCAGGAGACGTTGTCGCGCGAGCCCGAATCGAGGGCAAGCTGGCCGAGGGCGTCGGCGCATTCTTGCACGTCGCCGTTGGCTTGCACGCATTCGAGGATCTTGTCGTCGGGGACGGCGCCCGTGAGGCCGTCGGTGCAGAGCACGAAGCGGTCGCCCGGCTGAACCGGCACGAGCTTCACTTCGGGGCCTTCACCAACTTCCTTGGTGCCCAGATACTTCCAGAGCACGTTGCGGAAGCGGTGTTCGCGGGCTTCCTCGGCAGAGATGGTCTTGGCCTCGACCAGGGCCTGGGCCAGCGAATGATCGACGGTGAGTTGTTCGATGCCACCGTCGCGCAGGATATAGACGCGGCTGTCGCCGACGCCGGTGATGTACATCTCGGAGTTCTTGCGCCAGATGGCCATGACGATGGTGGTGCCCATGTTCTTGAGGTCGCGATCGAGGGCACCCATGGCGATGATTTCTTCATTGGCCTGCACCACGGCCTTACGAATGATGGTCTTGACCTCGTCCTCGCCGGTCGCCTTGGGGATCTCTTTCTTGAGTTCGCGCGGGACGACCTCGGTGGCGCGCTTGCTGGCAATTTCGCCGGCCGCCTGTCCGCCCATGCCGTCGGCGACGAGGCACAGGGTCAGATCGGGAAACTGCTTGACGTCTATGGCGTCTTCGTTGTTTTCCCGATAGTTGCCGAGCAGGGTGCACTTGCCGATGTTCAGCGCCAGTGCCATGGGAAACCTCGTCTACCTCAACCGCGTCGGACTACCAAGCATGAAACCGCAGGGCCGGCGAGTAGTATCGGCCCAAACTCCATTTGGCCACGGGCCAGCGCTGTCGTCAACCCGGTCGGCCTAAATCAATGGTACAAGTTCCGTTGCGATTTACCAGTTAATCCGGGAAATCTTTGAATAGTACCCTTGGTGGGGCTGCGGGATAGCCCTCAGCCAGTTTAGGTCATATTTTCCCCAGGCGCCGAAGAGAAGCCCGGCGGCTGGGAGTTCGGACCTTTTCTCCACCAATCCGGGCGGCATTCCCCATTCTTGACCGGTTTCACGGGAGCACCCTATAATGCCGAAGATGGTGGCGCACAGGTGTTTCAGCCGTGCCCGCATCCTAGCGAAAGCGAGGCAGGTCGTGCCGGTCCAGATGGAATTGAAGCGGATCATCATCAGCGAAGTGCACGATCAGCAGGTGATCATGCTCAAGGAAGTTGAGGGGGAGCGGAGCTTCCCGATCGTCATCGGCATCTTCGAAGCCACCAGCATCGACCGCCGGGTCAAGGGGATGCCCTCGCCGCGGCCCCTCACGCACGACCTGGTTGCCAGCGTGATCGATCACATGGGGGGCGACCTCCAGGACATTTTCATCAGCGAGTTGCGCGATCATACCTACTTCGCGAAGCTGCGAATCCGCTACAACGGCGAGCTGGTCGAAGTGGATAGCCGGCCGAGCGACGCCATCGCCCTGGCGGTGACGGCCCGGGTGCCGATCTACGTGGCCGAGGATGTCCTCGGCGAGGTCTGTGGCGAATAGCACCGGTCGGCCTAGCGAGTTTCGAGAACGGCTGGATTCTTCTGGTACCAGGCCAGGGTCTCGCGCATGCCTTCATCGAAGGTGAAGCGCGGCGTGTAGCCCAGTTCGCGGCGGGCCTTCTCGATGTTGAAGTCGAGATTGAGCTGGATGAACTTGAATTTGCCGGGCGTGAGCCAGGGTTTGCGGCCCGCCTTGACGGCACGGGTCATCTGCCGTTTGACCACGCGCACCACGAGAGCGGCCAGCCAGCGGGGCAGCACCTGCTTGGAACGTTTCAGCCCCATGCCGTCGGCGATGGCGTTGAAGAAGCGCTCCTTGCTGACGAACTCGCCGTCGGTGAGGTTGTAGGCCTGGCCCGGCTGCCCCTTGTCGACGGCCAGAAAAACGGCATCAACGAGGTTCAGGACGAAGATGGTGTTCTGGGCCCGCTGGTCGGCGCCCAGGAAGTGGACCTTGCCCGTGCGCATTTTGGAGATGACCTTGGTGAGCACGGTGCGGTCGCGCGGGCCGTAAACAAAGCCGGGGCGCAGGATCACGATGGGCAGCCCGTGCTTCTGCTGATATTCGAGCATGAGCTTTTCTTGCTCGACTTTCGTCTGCGAGTAACCGTCGAGATGGCTGTCGGGCAGCGGTTCTTCTTCCGTGGTGCCGTGGTGGTGCCTGGCCTCGTACACGCCCAGCGAGCTCATGTGAACGAAACGCGTCAGCGGTTTCTGCCCGTGGCGTTCCACGCAGGCGTCGAGCAACCGGCGCACGGCATGCACGTTGACCTGGCGATATTCTTCGACGTCGCCCCGGTCGCCCACCTTGGCGGCACAATGAACCACGACGTCGGCATTCGCGAGGGCCGCCCGCGCCACCGCCGGATCGCCGAAGTCACCTTGATGCAAGGTTGCGCCGAGTTCTTGCAGCAGGCCGGTGTCGGACTGGGGCCGGACAATGGCGGCCACTTCGTGCCCGCGAGCGCGGCAAGCCTCCGCCAGATGCCCGCCTACAAACCCCGTGGCCCCGGTGATGAGATAGTTCATGGTGTGAAGTTTCTTGCTGGGACGAGCTGGGGGATGCAACGGAGTTGTTTTATGCGTGTGCCCGGTCGCTACAAGGGGCCATGCCGGCGCAGCAACGGGCGGGCGCTCGCCCAATGCGAATAACCGGCATAACCGATCGAGGGATTGCCGCGTCAACCACTCCGCGCGGCGAGTCAACGCCGCTGCCTGAGCATGGTCAGCCAGCCCAGGCAGCGGGCCGCGATTCACTGGGTGAGCTTGTCCCAGGCGGCGTCGGTCGATTTGGAGAGATCGTCGACGGCGTTGGAGATGCCGTCGCGCAGGTGATGCCAGCTGTCGGCGGCCTTGCCCTCGAGCTCCTTGAGCTTGTCTTGGGCCTGGGTACGCTTGCCTTCCAGATCCTTGATCTGCTTCTCGAGGTTTTCCTTGGCCTCGCCGCTGGCATCCTTGGCCTTGGCAGTCAGCTTGTCGATCTTGGCACTGGCCGAGTCGATGGCCTTGTTCATCTCGGTGCGGAATTCGTCCAGGGTCTTGGTGGTTGCATCCTTGCCCGCGGGAGGCTTCTGCCCGCCGTCCTTGCTGGTATCCTTGTTGCAGGCAACGGCAACCAGCGCCAGGCACGAGAGGGCCAGCCAGCCGATGTGCAGTGAGTGTCGATGCTGGAGCATGTTGTGTTCCTCCTGAAAAACGGTGGGGAAGCCTGTCACTGCTCGGAGATGTCATCCACGCGGGCCGAGGTGGCCAGCGCGCTGGCTCATTTGCCGCTCAGCAACTGATCGAGCAATCTGGGTGTCGCCGCGACCGACGGGCTGAAGCCACCCGGCCCGGGCGCGCCCTTGTGCACGATCTTGCCCGCGGCATCGATGAGATAAATGCGGTCGGGCCAGCCCGCATAGTTCTTCTCCACCTGGTCGTCGATGGTGTCGACCAGGATGGGGATCGACAGCTTCATCTGGTCGGCGAACTCCCGGGCCACCTTGCGGCGTTCCTCGATGGTCTTGGGGTCGGTGATCTGGAACTTGTTGCCCTTGATGGCCCGGCCGTCGGTCGGGTGGGCTTCGCGAATGTACAGCACGTAGATGTGCGCCTTGTCCTTGTAGCCGGCGTAGAGCTTCTCGATCGCACCGATCGATTTGACGAACGGCGGTCAGGTACAGCTGCCGAAGATGAGCAGCACGGGCTTGCCCTTCAACTTGGCGAGGGCAACGGTTTCCTTGCCGTCGACCGAGGTGACGGTGAAATCGGGGGCCAGGTCGCCCACCTTCAAGTCGCCCTCGCGCCGCCGCTGTGCTTCGAGCGACACGGAGAAGAGCAACAGGGCCAGCACGCTGGCAGCCATACCAAACCGGAAAAGTCTCATGGTTTCCTCCTCGATGCGAGCCTGCAAGACATGATGCCCATTCAACCCCGCAACGGTGCGAAGGTGCCGCACGCCAACCGAGCAGGTGGAAGGGGACAGAGGAGGAGAAACTAGCGGCGACTGGATTTGAACCAGTGACCTTGGCCTTATGAAGACCCTGCTCTAACCACTGAGCTACGCCGCCCTGATTATCCCCCTATGATAGGAGTCGACGCGGACTGCTGGCAAGGCCGTTATGCGAGGCCGATCAGCGCACAACGGCTTCCGCGCTCCAGCTAGCGGAACTGCTTCCACGTAATCTTGTCCATCTCGAGCATGGCCTTCACGTAGATAAAACAAGCTAGGGCCACGCAGATTCCGCCGCCGATCCACATCGCCACCGAACTGCCCGTGAGCAGCCGAAGTAGCCCGGCAATCAGAGATCCGGCGGCGAACCCGATAAGCCAGGTCCAGACCGAACCGCGGAAGCGGAGGGCGTCCGGCACGCTTCGCTTGATCCGCTTCCGGTAATCGGTGAGCCGCTCGTCAGTGTCCTGCCAGCGAAACCTGCTTAGACGGTCATAACTCTTACAGGCAGCGCACAGCGTTTGCTCAAAACCGATATTGGGGTGACACAATCCCGTGTATTCGTCCCCTGAGATCACCGTGGAACCGCCACAAGCCTCATGAACGTACGTGCGTGCGTCGGGGACCTGCTCAAACTGTTCGAAGACCTCTGACATGGGCGACCTCGCAAGTTGTCATGGAATCTCAAGCGGAACACATGGCGTACCCCAATCGTTGAGCCGATTCCTGTCGAGCAAATGATGTCGCGCGTTCACTTCGCCGGCGGTTTCTCCATGAACGCGATCAGGTCGGCGATCTCCTCGCGGGTGAGCTGATCGAGCAGCTTCTCGGGCATCACCGAGGTGAGCGAGCTGAACTGCTGCTCGATGTCCCCCTTCTTGAGGGCCACACGCGTGCCGTCCTGCAAAAGCACCGTGACAATGTTCCCCTGCGGGGCCGCCAGGCCCAGGAACTGTTGCCCTTCCACGGTGACGATCACCGACGAGCGGTACTGGTCGCTGATCACCTTCGACGGGTAGTACATCGATTCGAGCATGTCGGGCCGCTTGAACCGCTGCGCGACCGCCGACAGGTCGGGGCCAATTCCCTCCCCCACCGTGCCGTACTTGTGGCACTTGATGCACTGCCCTTTCTCGAAGACGAGCTTGCCCTTCTCGGCGTCCCCCTTGCCGGCCGGCGACTCGAGGAAGGCGAGCAGGTCTTCATACTTGTGCTTGCTGACCGTGCTCTCGGCCGGGGTCAGCCCGGCCAGCGGCGGCTCCTTGGGGAAGCTCTGGTTGAACCACTTCGACCACGAGGTTAGCTCGGTCTTCCAGTCGCCGTCGGGGGCGCCGAACTGCTTGTTGTTGCTCCAGCGGCGCAAGAGCTCGACCGCCTGCCAACGGTTCTTCTCGGCGATCCTGGTGCCGGCCACGATCAGGCCGCGATAAGCCGGGCCGTCTTCAAGCTTCGGCTTGCCGTCGAGCTTGAGGAGCTTCTGGACCAACCCGCCGAGCACGGTCGGGTTGGTCGCGTCGAGCCCCATGACGAGATAAGGGAAGTTGTCGTTGGTTGCCGGCGCCTGGGCCAGCACCTCGGCGATCGACGCCTTGAGCTGGTTGATCTGCCCGTTCGGTTTCTCCTTGGCAAGGCGGGCGTGCAGCTCAGCCAGCGTCTTCACGGGCAGTTGCCCGGCGGGCAAGGCGCGGAGCAGCGCCCCCGTGGTGCGCGGCGTCTTCTCCCCTTGCGACAGGATCCTGGCGATGTCCTCGGCGGTGAAGATATCGCTGGCGTCGCGGAGGATGTTGGCCAGGAAGCCATTGAAGCTGGCGCCGCCCGACCAGTTGCGCGTGCTCTCGAACCAGTCGATGAGCTCTTGCTTCTGGGCAGCGGTCCAGCCTTCCTTGAGCAAACGCAGGCAATAGAAGAAGTGGATCTGCTGGGCCTTGTCGTCGTCGGCGGCCTCGAGGGCGGTCAGCAGCTTGGCATGCACCGGCTCGTCGATCACGCCTTCTTTGCGGAAGTAGGTGAGCACGGTGGCCAGCTCGCGATTGACGGCCGGGTCCTTGTGCGGGAAGGCTTCGTAGCATTCGAGGGCGATGCCGCGCACGCTGCCCGGGCGTTCCTTGGTGTGCACGAGCGCCAGCTGCAACGTGCGCAGATGGTCCAGCGTTTCCTGCACGTTATCCTCGGGCAGGCCGAGATGGAGGCGTTCGAAGATGGCTTCGGTGTAGGGTTCGGCCCGGTCGATCTTGCAGAGGGCCACGATGGCTTCCAGCCCGCGATGGCTCTTGACCGGCACCAGCTCGCCGGCCCACTTCTTGGGGTCGATGCGTTGCAGCACCAGCCGGGCCGCGGTGCGCACGAAGCGATCGCTGTCGCCAAGCAAGATCGCCACCGGTTCGAGCGGCGGCTCGAAGCCGGCGCGAATCAGTGCCTCGCAGGCGCGGCGGCGGACCAGGGCGTCGCGATCGTTCAAGGCCTTGATGAGCGCGTCCTTGCTCTCCTGGTAGCCCTTGATGCCGAGGAGGGTGACGGCAGCGGCCCGCACTTCGGGATCGGGGTCCTCGATCGGGGCCACTCCCTGACCGTCCTTGGGCTTGAGGAGCAGGTTGGCATCCGGGCCAAAGTCGTGGTCGTGCATCCGATAGAGCATCTGGATGCGGTTACGGTTGATGAAGTCCCGCCGCTCGGGGTTCTTTTCGAGGGCGATGAGCAGCAGGTGATACATCGTCAGCAAGTTGTTCTTGGCGCCCTTGGCGTTCTCGAGATAGCCGGCAACGTTCGCGCGGCTCCACGCCGAGAGAGGTTGGCCCAGCGGTACGGCGCCGCCTTTAACCTCGCCCTCGATCGGCTTGGCCTTGTCGGCATTGGCGGGATAGCTGATGCGATAGACGCCCCCTTGCGTGCCGCGGCCGCCAACCGTGAAAACCATCGATCCATCCGGGGCCACGGCCAGGTCGGTCACGTTCATCGGCTTGCCCGAGCAGAACTTCTCGGCCGTCGCCTCGAAGCGGGCTCCCTTGCGCTCCATGTGAATGGCATAGATCACGCCGATGGCCCAGTCAGCCACGTAGAGCGTGCGATACTTATCCGGGAAGACAAGGTGATCGTAGTACTCGACCCCCACGGGCGAGCCACGGCCCGTATCCACGAGTGCGGGCAGCGTGTCGAGCGCATAGGGCGGGATCTTCGAAGAGCCCGTCCGCCAGCCGAACTCCGCCCCCGGCGGGCAGAAACAAACCCGCACGGGTCGATACCAGGGCAGCGCTTCGTCCCATTCCATGTCGCTGTCGAAGGTGAACAGCTCGCCTGTTGGTGAGAAGGCTGCATCGAACTGATTGCGAAAGCCGGCCGCCACCAGGCTCATGTTCTGCCCGTCCTGATCGAGCCGCCAGATGGTGCCGCCCGGGGCCAGGATGTTGGCGGCGTGGCCATTGGCATCGTTCTGCCTGGGCAAGAGCACGTCTTGCGTGCTGTGCGGCTTGTCTTGATCGGGACCCTGTCCGCCGGTGGGCCAGCGCAGCAAGGGAGAGTTGCTGGCGAGCTCCGCCGGGTTCGGCTCGCTCTTGGGACCAAGCCGGGTCCACGAGTGATTGCCCAGCACGAGATAGAGCCAGTTGTCCGGCCCGTGCAGGATGGCGTGCGGGCCATGTTCGCCCATGCCGCCCTGGAAGCGATGCAGGAGCTTCACCTCGTCGGTCTTGTCGTCGCCGTCGGTGTCTTTGACGCGATAGAGGCCGGTGCCCTGCGGCCCGTTGCCCACCAGCAGCAGGGCATCCTTCACCCAGCACATGCCCTGGCAGTTCTTGACCTGTTCGCAGTACGGCTTTACCGATTGCAAGACGCCTTGCTTGTCGGGCTGGGTGCACAGGAGGATCGCGCCGCCTTCGCGGCTGACGAGCAGGCGGCCCTTGGCGTCGAAGCACATGTTGACGAGCGAGAAACGCGGATCGTCGGCGGGGATCTTGACCGCCTCTTCCACCTTGAACCCTTCAGGGACCGTGAAGCGTTCCTTGGGGGATTTTGGATTCTGGGCGACGGCGCCGCCCCCCCAGGGAGCGGTCTTGCCATAGACGCCGATCACCTTGACGGGGGTCCATTTCGCATCGTCGAAGGAAGCTCTCTGCCAGCCGGGGGCGGCTTGCTGGGCGGCCTTCCAGGAAGCATCGGTCAGGAGCTCGGCTTTCTTGCCCCCCGTGGCATAGCTGAGTCGGGCCACCAGCCCGGCCGGGCCGGATTCATTCCGCGCCTCCACGGCAATGACATTATCCCCCTTGGCGAGGTGCTTTTTCACATCAAGGGAATAGAGTTGTTGCCACTGGTTGCCTTCGCCCGCTTTCTGTTCGTTGATCCAGACCGTGAAGCCGTTATCGGCGGTGATCTCGAGCTTGGCCTGTTCGGGCACGGCGTCGAGGCGGAAGGTCTTGCGGAAGAAGCGGGCCTCGCCTGGGGCGCCGGCGGCGGGATTGCCTTCGTTGAACCAGACCCAGTTGCCCGGCGCGGCGGCGAGTCGGTCGCGGCACACAAACATCGAGAGGGCCAGGACGAGGGAGCAGGCGGCAAGTATCGCGATGATGCGCGACCGATTCATGTCAACCTCCGACGCGGATGAAGAGCGGTAGGGGGGATGCTCGGAGTTCTACTTTACCCCATCGAGCGGGCCAAGGCGAGTGGTCAGACCGGTTCCCGCTTTGCCGTGTACTGCCCGCGCCGAGCCATCCGCAAACTCGGTCGGCCAGCTCTCGATCAAACGAATCCTGCGGCGACCGGAATCCGCCGACCAGGGGACTGCCAGTAACCGGTCCCATCCATCACCTTGCACACTTTCGTTGCACACCGACGGTCTTTACACACTTGCCATTAGCTGCAAACAGAACAAAGCTTAGGGCGAAAATCGCCGAATCTCGAGTGTGCAACCGCTAGGGGCATAACCTCGCCTTGGTTGGAAATCACTGGTGCCCGAAACCATCGCTCGCGCGTTCGAGAACGCGCATTGATTCGGTTTAACTTGATGCTGCGCCGGGCAGGGGAAAATTACGTGTCCGGTGTGTCAGTCAGGTGTCGCGCCAGTTCACGCGGGGGCAAGCATCTCAGCGTCGTTGTTGTTGCAGGTAGTCGCCGGCCACGTGGGCCACGGTGTGATAGTAGCGGGCGCCCACGCCCAGGACCTGTTCGTCGAAGTCGAAGCGGCTGGAGTGGGCCGGGAAGTTTTCGCGGCCCGCGAACTGCGAGCCGAAGCGGACGTAGCAGCCCGGCACCTTTTCGACGAAGTAGGCGAAGTCCTCGCCTCCCATATTCGCGATGCGCAGGGTACACACGCTGTCGGCGCCGACGACACGCCCCGCGGCCAGCCGGGCCAGGCTGGCGCTCTCGGGCTCGTTGATCAAGGCCGGCGTGCTGTCCACGAACGACACCTTGATCTCGGCGGTGTGCAGCTGCCCGATCGCCTGGCCCATGCGTGCCAGCGACGTCTTCAGATGACTGCGAACGACCGCATCCTGGGCACGGATCGTACCCTCCAGACGGGCTTGTTCGGCAATGACATTGGAGGCGGTGCCCGCCTGGAAGCGGCCCACGGTCACCACCGAGGGCGAGGCCGGATCCACCTCGCGCGAGACAATCGTCTGGAGGGCGGTCACCAGCAGGCTGCCCACCAGCACGGCATCGACACACTCGTGGGGCCGGGCCGCGTGCCCGCCCTTGCCCGTGATGTCGATGCGAAAGGAATCGGTCGAGGCGTTGACCACGCCGTCGCTGATGGCGATCACGCCGGTCGGATAGTGGCGATCGACGTGGCCGCCGAAGATCATGCCGACGCCGTCGAGCACGCCTTCTTGCACCATGGTTTCGGCGCCGGCGCCGAGTTCCTCGGCGGGCTGAAAGATCAGCCGCACGGGCGCTGGCCGCTGCGTGTCGCGGGCCAGCAGTTCGGCCGCACCCAAGAGCATGCTGGTGTGGCCATCGTGCCCGCAAGCGTGCATCAGCCCGGGCACCTGCGAGGCAAACTCCAGCCCGGTTTCTTCCTGCACCGGCAAGGCGTCCATGTCGGCCCGCAGGGCAACGATGGGCACCCCCGCCGGGCCGGGCAAGTCTGCCACGATCCCGGTGCGGGCCACGCCGCGCCGGTGTGCGATCCCCAGCCGCTCGAGCGTGGCCGAGATCAGCTCGCCCGTGCGAGTTTCCTGCCAGCTCAGCTCCGGATGCCGGTGCAGCGCGCGGCGGCACGCTATGATCCGTTCGAGCAACTCGGGTTCAAGCAAGACCGACATGCAAATCTCCTGAAGGACCTTCCATCGGTAGTCGCCCGACGACGACGGTCGATGGACCACTGACAACGGCCACTGATAGTCTATCTTGATCTGGCCCGGGGGCGGTGAAGATTTGCCAGCGGGCCGAGACATGGGGGATATCTGGCACCTGCCCCCTGACACCTGCCTGCCCGCCGCTATACAATGCGCAGTGGAAGTCGGCGTGTGCACTGCTACGGGGCACGAAGATGACCGAACCGCAAGAGCGCGATCAGCAGCCCGATCATGATAATGCGAATCCTGATACTCGCGCTCGACAGGCGGTGATGACGACGAGGCGGTGGCGAACGACGAGGCGCCGTCGCGGCCGAAATCCTTCAGTACCCGCAAGCCGTCCCGCAAGCTTCTGCGACGCCGTCATTACGAGGACTGACCCCTTTCCACTTCAAAGTCTCCCGAGGTGAACCATGCAGGCCCTGTTGCTTTCCGTGCTGCTG
>JBFWSD010000090.1:0-11426 GCA_050248575.1 Gemmataceae bacterium | reverse complement strand
GCTTGACGATTTCTACGACGCGCAGCAATGGGGCGAGCGCGAACAGGAATGCATTCGCCGCTGCGATCGGGACGGCGAGGCCTTTCTGCGGTTCTTCTACGTGGGCAACGGGCAGGCCGCGGTGCGCTTCATCGAGCCCGAGCACGTGCGCGGGCCGGCCGGGCAAGCGCAGGCCAGCTTCGGCATCGAGACGGAGACCGACGATGTGGAACAGCCTCTCGCCTATCACGTGGTCGAGCGGCCGGCGCAGGCGAGCGCAGCGACCACCGCGGTGCCGGCGGAAGAGATCCTTCATCTCAAGGTGAACGTAGATTCGACCGCGAAGCGCGGGCTGCCCACGCTGCTGCCGGTGCGAAGGAACCTCGACCGCGCCGAGAAACTGCTGCGGAACATGAGCGTGCTGGCGCAGGTGCAATCGACCTTCGCCTTGATCCGGCGGCATCGCAGCCAGCCCGGGCCGGCCGTGGATGCCTACCGCCGCGATCAGGCAGACGTGCGCGTGCAGACCCCCGGAAAGCGGCCCCGTTACCTGCAACAGTATCCGCCTGGGGCGATTCTCGATGCGCCCGAGAGCACCGAGTACCAGTTTCCCGCGATGGGCGTGGCTGCCGGCGGGCTGGTCTCGATCTTGCAGGCGGAGCTGCGGGCGATCGCAGCGCGGCTGTGTTTGCCCGAGTACATGCTGTCGGCCGATGCCTCGAATGCCAACTACGCCTCGACGCTGGTGGCCGAAGCGCCGGCGACGCGCAACTTCGAACGATTGCAAGCCTTCTTCGCGCGGCGTTTTGGCGACGGCTCGTACATGGGCCCGGCCAGCGGCGTGATGTGGCGCGTGCTGGCACGCGCGGTGGAACACGGTCATCTGCCCGCCGAGGCACTCACTGAGCTCGAGATCCAGGTCGAAGGACAGGTGCCTCATGCCCGCGAACGCCAGCGCGAGTCGCAACGGGCCCGCCTCTTGCACGAGGCCGGCATCTTGTCCCGGCAAACCTGGACCAAGCTCGAAGGGCTCGAGTTCGAACGCGAGCAGCGCCAGCTTCAGCAAGAGAAATGAGCGATTCTCGATTTCTGATTCTGGAGGGTGGGGTGAAGAAGCCGTCCAGCAAACGACAAGCGATGCGCGTGCCGCGCGTCGAACGCAAGAAACCGCTGGAGCGGTTCGAGATCGTCGTCGCCTGCAGCGGCGAAAAGCAGCAGCGCGAGCTGTACGAGGAACTGACAGCAAGGGGGTGGCGATGCCGCGTGCTCACGTTCTGATCGAAGCGCCCATCGAGCCGAGCTTTCGCGTCGAACAAGTGCGCGGGCTCTTCGACGTGCCGGAAACCGACACGATCCGCCACGAGTGGCAGGTCGACTTGCCCGTGGATGACTTTCCGTGGCAGATCGGACTGATCGTCGGTCCTTCGGGCGCGGGCAAGACGACACTGGCCCGGCGGCTCTTTCCAGACGCTTATTTCCACGAACGCTACGACTGGCCCGAGACGAAAGCGATTGTCGACGGCTTTCCGGCTCACCTGGAGGGGCGGGCGATCATGCAGGCGTTATCGAGTGTTGGCTTCTCGAGCCCGCTGCACTGGCTCAAGCGCTTCGCGCATCTTTCCAATGGGCAGAAGTTCCGTTGCGAGCTGGCCCGGCTCATCCTCGAAGATGCGGAAGTGGTGATCTGCGACGAGTTCACAAGCGTCGTGGATCGAGACGCGGCGCGGATCAGCGCGGCGGCGGTCGCCCGCACCTTGCGGCGACGCGGTGCGCCCCGCTTCATCGCCCTTTCCTGCCACCACGACGTCATCGACTGGCTCGATCCCGACTGGGTGTTCGATTGCGGTCGTTGGGCCAACGGCTTTGCCCGGAGGCGACTTCGGCGAAGGCCCGCCATCAAGTTGTGCATCCACCAGGCCGGAGTGGCCGACTGGAACCTGTTCCGCGGTCATCACTATCTGAGCTCGAGCTTGCACGGTTCGGCGCGCTGCTTCGTGGCCGCCTGGAACGGGCAGCCGGTGGCCTTCACGAGCTATCTGCACCAGGCGGGCGTGCGCGGGCTGAAGCGCGAGCATCGCACCGTGGTGCTGCCCGACTTCCAGGGCGTGGGCATCGGCAACGCGCTCAGCGAATGGCTGGGAGCAAATCTCCTGAGGCAAGGATTTCGCTTTCGTTCCGTGACCAGCCATCCGGCCCTCATTCGCCAGCGGGCAGCGCGGGCGTGCTGGCAGCTCAAGCGTTTCGGCCACCAGCGCCGCCAGGGGCGCCAGGGAACGGGGCAGGCTGCGACCAGCTCGACGGGCCGGTTGACCGCCACTTTCGAGTATGTCGGCCAGACAGACAAACCTGACACGTAGTTTGGAGCCTGCGCGCGCAGAATCCATGGTAAACGGGCGCTTCGTAGCGATTCGTGTCACGAACGGAAAAGAGGCCATGAAGAAGAACATCGACATCTTGGAGTTCTGTGCCCAGGAGGGGATCGCGAGCGAGCCGGACCAGCCGATCTTGCGCGGCGTGAAGATCCTGGGGGGCGTGAGCAAGAACCGGCGTCGCTACACGGGGGAGGCAGTGGAACAGGCAGCGCGCCTGTATGAAGGGCTGCCCGTGAACATCGATCACCCGGAGAAGAACACGGCGGCCGCCCGCGGCCTGCGCGAACGGTTCGGCAAGCTGCTCCAGGTCCGCAACGAGGCAGGCTCGCTGCGCGGCGACCTGCACTACAACCCCAAGCATCCGCTCGCCGAAGCGGTGCGCTGGTGGGCAGAAAATCAGCCCGACGCGATCGGCTTGAGTCACAACGCCACAGGGACGGGGCACACCGAAGCGGACGGCACCTTCGTGGTCGACAAGATCGTTTCGGTCCGCTCGGTCGACATCGTGGCGGATCCGGCAACCACCCGAGGACTATTCGAGGCAGTCATGAATCAACAAGCGACGGGCAATCAAGACACAGGCGGCCGAATCGACACTGGCCTTTTGAATGACGAGGAGCGGGCAGCGCTCGAGGCCCTGCGCGAATCGAGCGATCCGCACGTGCAGCGCTTGCTGGAAGCGGTGAGCCGGCAAGAACGGCAGGCGCAGGCACGCGCGCTGATGGCGCGGGCGAAGCTGCCCGCAGTTGCCATCACCGAGGTGTTCGTCGACCAGGTGGCGCAGGCGGGCAGCGAGGCCGAGATGCGCCGACTGATCGAGGATCGCCTGGCGCTCTTCGAACGAGCCCGCGTGCAGAAGCCGCGCTCTTCGGCCGGCAGCGCCGAGTCGTTCACCGCACAGGAATTTGCCCAGGCACTGAAGCAGTAAGGGACGGTTCGAGAAGCCCAGCTTCTGACGTCCGGCGCAGTCGAGACGCCGTACTTCTACCCGCGAGCCGGAAGCGTTGGCATCCTCCGGGGGCTTACGCCGCCCGGCTCGCCAAGAGTCATGAACACACCACAGGTCATTGAGAGGAACAAACATGTCTGACGTGTATCGCTATCGCCATGGGGACACTTTTCCGGTGTCGCCGTCGTTCAAGAGTGGAACGCCCATCGAGCTGGGAGACCTGGTCTACCTGGACGTGGCCGACGCGAGCAAGGTGAAGCCCGCGGGCTCGTTTGCCTGGGACACCGACCTGGCCACCACGCAGCGGCAGTTTGCCCGCGTCTGCGCGGGAGTGGCGGCCCAGCGCTATGACGGCGACAACGATGACGCTTGCGGCATCCAGGACGGGAAGCTGCGAATCGATTCCGAGGGAATCTTCGAGTTCGACTGCGCCGAAGCGAGCTTCAAGGTGGGCGACCTGGTCGGCCCGGCCAAGCAGTCGGGCAACGCCCTCGAGCCGCAGAAGATCGTCGCGGTGGCGAGTGCCGACCTGGCGATTGGCCGCGTCGTCGAGGAAGGGGCCAGCGTCACGCGCATCAAGGTGCGGATCCTGCCGACGCTTTCGCGTGTGAGCGCGCCGGGCGAACTTGGCTCCCTCACGTTCACGGGCGCCACGGGCACCAACGCCATCCGCATCCCCGACAACCAGGCGGACGCCCTCTCGGTCGCCATCGACGGCGGCAACGATCTTCTCGTCCTCGACAGCACCGACAGCAACGAGAAGGTGCGCCTCGCTCCGGCGAGCGGGCAGAAGATCGGCCTGTTCGGCGCGACGCCGGTCGTGCAACAGGCGACCACCGGCACGACCACCGGCTTCACCGCGGGCTCGGGCACGGCCGCCAAGGACGACTCGACCTTTACCGGCGGCGTTGGCGCCGCGGCCTACACGGTGGGCGACGTGGTCCTGGCCCTCAAGAATCTGGGCGTGCTTGCTCAGTAACAGTGGCCAGTTGATGAGCGGGGTAGCGAGGTAGGGTGTCAGTCAAGAATCAACCGTCCAACAAGAGGAATTCAATGCAAGGTCAGAACCTTCGACAGTTGTGGGAATCGCTCGGGCCGGTGGGCTGCCTGCAAAAGCTCACCGAAGCCCTTGAACTGAAGTTGCTTCGTCCCGAGGACTTTTCGCTGCGCGAGCTGGCCTGGGCCTTCTGCGGCGAGAACTGGCCGCGGGCGCTGCGGCCCGATCGGCTCGAACGCCACGGGCAGCAGGCTTTGCTCGAGGCGGGCGACGGCGTTGATGTCTCCGCCTTCTCGAACATCACCGGGCAGCTCTTCTACACGAAGATCATGGAAGGGTGGCAGCGCGCCTCGCGCGTGGCGGATGCACTGGTGCAAACGGTGCCCACGCGGCTCGACGGCGAGAAGCTGCCCTGGCTGGGCCACATCGACGGCGGCGACGAGGAAGTACGGCCCGGCCAGCCCTTTCCCGAAGTCGGCTTCGGCGAGCGGTTCATCGAAACGCCGCGCACCACGAAGAAGGGGCGGATCCTTTCCCTCACGCGCGAGGCCATCTTCTTCGATCACACGACGCAGATGATGCGGCAGGCCGACGACCTCGGCGAGGCGCTCGCCTATCGCCGCGAGCTCGACATCCTCAAGGTCGTGCTTGGCCTGGTCAACCCGTACAAGCTCAACGGCACGGCCAACGACACCTTCCAGGAGACGTCGCCCTGGATCAACACCATCGGCGGCAAGCCGCTCAGCGACTGGACCTCCATCGACGAGGCGTACGTGCTGGCCAGCCAGGTTGTCGATCCCGACACCGGGCTGCCTCTCAAGATCGAGTTCAAGCAGCTGCTGGTGATGCCGGCCAAGCTGTTCACGGCGCGGCGGATCGTGTCGGCGACCGAGATCAGCACGACTTCACCCGGCTACGCGACCAGCGGCGCCCCGCAGAAGACCACGTCGCTCAACATCCCCGAGGTGCGCAATCTCGAGGTGCTGTCGACGCCGCTGGCCCGCAAGCTGCTCGTCGACGAAGGACTCACGCCCGCGAACATCGACGACTGGTGGTTCATCGGCGACTTCAAGCGGGCCTTCGCCTGGATGGAGAACTGGCCGCTGACCGTGGTGCAGGCGCCGCCCCTGAGCACGAAGGAGTTCGAGCAAGACATCGTGGCCCGCTGGAAGGCGAGTTATCGCGGCGTGGCCGCCGTGCTCGAGCCGCGTGTTGTCTTCAAGATGTACGACCAGGGCGAAGAGTGATTCACGGCATGGTCCGCGGGCACGCAAGTCCGCGGACCACTTCGGGCAGGAGGAGATTCCATGGCGGCGGCCGACGACTTGCAGACCACCTACGACCAGCTGGCGGCCAATCTCGCGGAGATCACGGCCAGCCCCAAGCCTACTTACTCCATCGACGGGCAAAAGGTGAGCTGGGCCGAGTATCACCGCCTGCTCACCGATCAGCTCAAGGCGGTGAGAGAGCTGATCGCCGCCGATTCGGGGCCCTACGAGTTTCGCACGCAGGCGTTGCCCTGAGAGCGGAGGCAGACATGAACATCGACAACGACTACCGCGTGGTGGATGACACGGAGAGTGTGATCTTTCACGCACGGCTGGACGACCGAACGTTCGCCGTCGGCGAGATCGTGAGCGACGTGCTGGCCCGGCCGATTCGCGCCGGCGTGGAGAATGTTGCCGGCGGCCGACGAGTGGCGAGCAGCGGCATGATCGCGACGGCCGACATCGTCTTCCACGTCTGGCGCACGAACATCGCAGCCACACCGAAGGCGAGAGATGAACTGACCGACGCGGGCGGCCGGCGCTGGGTGGTCGTGCAAGTGGACACGCAATCGCTGGCGACCCGATATCGGCTCTTCTGTGCGAGGAAACGATGAGCGTATACGAGGACATCTTGAACGCGGTGCAGAGCACGGTCGAAGGGCTGGAGCTCGAGGGCGTGGAGGCAGTCTTGATCCGCAAGCTGCCGCGCAACGACGAGGAACTGGACGAACTGCCCATCATCGTGATTGCCCCGGAAGACCCTGAAGAGGTCCGTCACGACTCCTTCGAATCGGTGAATGTGATCTACACCGTGGAGATCGTGTGGATCGGAGCCGGCGGCGTGCAGACGCTTGACCAGGTGGAAGAAGTGTTGACGTCTCGCGAAACCGTGCGACGTGCGTTTCAGGGGCCGGAACTGCCCGGGGTCGAAGAGGTGTGGAAGACGGACATGGCCCCGGGCAGCGCGTTTCACCGGCGCGGGTTGAATGAGAACTACGACTACAGCGGCCTGCGTGTGCGTTTCCACGCCCACGAGCCGCGCGAAAACTAGCACTCAACAGAACAGGAGCAAGCATGTCTGTGACGGGAACCCCGCTGGCGGGAACGAACGGGAAGGTGACGACGGGCATCGGCCCGACCACGATCAACGCCGAGGAGTGGTCGGTCGAACCGGAAGTGGACGTGATCCGCACCACGAACTTCGAGAGCGGCGGTTTTCACGAGTTGATTCCGGGCAACGCGCGGGCGCGCGTCCGCATCAAGGGCTTCTGGGACGCCGGGCTCAATCCGCACGAAGATCCGCCCAACTTCGTCGTCGGGCAGTTCGTCACCAGCACGAAGCTCTACACCACCGACGGCTCGCCTGCGAAGTACTTCGATCTGCCCAGGCTGCTGGTCGTCCGCACGCCCGTGCTGTGCAACGTGAACGGCCGCGTCGAGCTCGAGGTCGAGTTCGAGACCGACGGGCCGTTCACCTATCCGCAAGATGCGTAGCGGTGGCTGTGGTCAATGCGGACGCGCAGCGTTCGGACCGGCAGCCTGGAGCGTGAGCGACCGGAGAAACAGACCCAAACTCTCAGTAATGACGGGGATTTGCGATGGGTGACGCAGCACGAGCATTGAGCAAGGGACCCACGATCGAGATGGATGGCCGATCTTACACGCTCACGCCGTTCAACCTCGACATGATCGCCATGTTCGAGGCCTGGCTGGAAGACCAGGCATATGCCCGCGTGGAGCGCTGTCGCGGGCAAATCCCGGATGACGAATACCAGCGCCGCCTGCGCACGGTCACCGAGCTGGTCGGCTCCATGGCGTTCAGCTTCGGCTCGGAAGCGTACAGCAAGGCCATGGAATCGTTGCCCGGCAAAAAGCAGATGCTGTGGCTCATGCTGACTGCGAACGATCGGACCATCACGCGTGCCCAGATCGACAGCCTGTTTGCCGACAACCTCGAGCTGGCGCTGGGCAAGCTGCAAGCAGCGATTCACGCCCCAAAAGCCGCGGGGGAGGCGAGCCCCTCCCCCTGACCGTGCTGTGTGCCGTGCTGGCGAATGAGCCCTATCGGCTCACGCTGGAGCAGATCGGCAAGCTGACGCTCTACCAGGTCGGCCAGATATACTTTCCGCCGCGCGATCGGGCAGGTCGTCTGATCCTGCCCGCGCGACGCGGCGTGGCGTATCGCGAACTGTTCTTCGATGTGTGGCGGCGCCGCGGCCTGCCCGAGTGGCGCATCGTCCGGAAGTGGCAGGAACGAGAGGAGGCCCTGGATGGAAGAAATTGCCAGCATTCTTGATAAACAGGCCGCGCTGCTCGAGCAGATCGCCGGCTCGTTGCGGCAACCCGGCGACGTTACCGTGACGCAGCTCTTGCAAGCGGTGCGCGAGATGGCTGCCCGGTTTCAAAGTGTTCAGCACACCCATGGCGACACGCTGACCACGGTCATGCAAGAGCCGGCCCAGGTAGCACGAGAAACGCAACGCCGCCTTGACGTCGGCAACGCAGTTGCCGGCAACTATGCGGCCGACACGTCAGCGAGTGTTGCGGGAGTGACCCTGCCCCAACCGCCGCCGCGGGCGGGCCTGGAAGGAACGTATACGGGCGAGGGAGTCCTCACGATGCTCGCCCAGCTCAACCAGCTCGGGACCGAGCTGCTGCAAGCCGTGTGGAGTGTTCACAACAAGGTTCAACCGGGAGGGGCTGGCTGATGGCGACTCTCGTCACTGAAGACTTTGGTTCCCTTGATTTCGTGGAGTGCTATGACGCACCGCGCTCGCCGGCAGAGATGTTCGGCGTGCGGCAGTCGAGCGTGCAGCGGACGTTCCTGGTGGCGTGGGAGGATCGGCTGAAGTTTGCGGCCGCCCTCCTGGGCTATCCGCAGATCGCTACCTACATGGGAGGTGCGACCTATGTGCGCCGCGTGTTGCCCGATCACTATTCGGTGCTGGAGGAACTCAATCCGACGGCGCACACGGGCGATTCCCTCTATGCCACGCGTGTGATGCGCGGCGAAGGCGTGGGGGCGGAATCGACCTCCTACGCGTCGAGCGACGGCGGCCCGGTCAGCCGCTACACGAAGTGCAAGCTCGAGGTGGAGTACACGCATCTGCCCTACGAGATCCTGTCCGACGGGCTGATCGTCAGCGACAACCTGAGCGCGCCCGATGAAGCGCAACTTCTCCGCTTCGTGGAGAAGCAGGTGAATCCCGGGGCGGATTATCAGAGATTGCCGCCCCACGGTTTCAAGCACATCAAGGCGGACGGCAGCGAGGGGGAAGTGGTGCCCGGCGCGCCCGGCAAGCTGGTGCCCAATAGCGACCTGACCTTGACCTGGCACCAGGTGCCTCAAGATGGCGTGGGGCTGCCTCTCCTGAACCCGATGAAGAACGCGATCACGGCCGCACTGGGCCGGGTCAACAAATACACCTTCGCAGGCTGCGAGCCCGGCACGCTCTTGCTGACGGCGGCCAACATCCGCCGCTATCGCCACTTCTTCGGCTACTGGCTGTGCAACGTCGAGTATCGCTGCAAGTTCGTGGATGCGGGCACAGCGCGCGACGGCGAGCGGGCCGGACACAACTATCTGTTCGCCGCCTGGCCCTCGTTGATGGATGGCGTGGGCCACTATGAGGTGTCGGCGGACGGCAACAACATCACGATCGTGGCCGGGCCCGCCTCGTGGGGCGGCAACGAGAACTCGCTCGGCGACCCCGACAAGAACCTCTACAACTGGGCCGACTTCGCGACGCTTTTCCGCCCCGGCGGTGAGGGGGTAGCATGATTCCCGGCGGTACACCCGAGTTCATCACCGGCCAGCCCATCAAGGCGGCTGACCTGAATCGAATCGCTCAGACCGTGGAGCGAGGCAGCAAGATTACGGGCTGGGGCGGCCTCGAAGTGCAGCTTGGCCCCACCGGCGTGCATCTTGCCTACGACGAGCCGCGGCCCATCGTCGCGCTCATCGAGAGCGGCAGCAATCCGTATAGCTGGACGCAGCAACAGCCCGTTAACGGCGGCAGCTGGAACGATTACTTGATCGCCGGCAGCGCTGCGCACAATCCGGCTTACGAGATCAATGGCCGCGAAGATGTGGCGACCGGCACCGTGGTGGTGCTCTGGCCCGGCATCATGGGAGCGAACGGGCTGGAGTGGTACTTTGATGCGGCCGGCGCACTCACGACCAGCGGGCCGCCCACGTTCACGCAACCGGTGACGATCGACACGTCAACAGGCAGTGAGCCGCCGCTCACGCTCGCGCCACCCGAGGGACAGCCCCATCTCTTGCTGAAGGACTACACCACGTCGCAACTGATTGCCGCGCCGCCGAGCGGGCAGCAGGCCCTCTACGTGCGCGATCATGAACTCATGTTGCAGCGGCCTGACGGGACGAAGTGTTGCCAGCCCTGCGTGCCGACCACGGGACTGCTCGATGACGGCACACTGCTCATTCACCTTCCTCTTGGCGAGGAGAGCAGCGGCCAGCGCCAGGACGCGAGCGGCAACGGCTATCACTTCACCCCGCAACATGGCGACAACGCGCTGGCGTACGATGACAGCCCGTTCATCGACGGCACCACAGCCGCCTACAACGGCAACGACTCGCAACTTCTGAGCGACAACGCTGCCATCGCTTCGGGCGGCGGCGACTGGTCGGCCACCATGCTGGTCCGCATCGACCAGGACGACATCGGCGGCGACTACAGCAACTCAATCTTCAGCTGGCCGAATGTCGGCCAGTTGAACCGGGCCAATCCGCTCACGATCAACCGCTTCAGCCTGGCCGATGGATTCGGTAACGCGGCCCAGTCCACGGTGGCCGTCAACCTCGACGCGAATTACCTGGTCTACATCGGCTACGACGACACCGCGGGTGCTTTGCAAATCTCCGTCAATGGTGAGACGATCGTCACGGCCTCGGCACACGCCAGCTATGCGCCGGGCACCGGCCCGATCACGCTGTTCCAGTCACAGACGTCCGGCTTCGGCTACTGGTCGGGCTGGCTGCAGCAAGTCATCGTCCGTACCGGAGCTGGCGCACTGCTCACACAGCAGCAGGTCAGCGATCTCTACAATCACGGCATGTTCCGGCAGAGCCCGGGCTGCGGGCAGCTGCCCGCCACGAGCATCAGCCAGACTGCGGTCACCCAGCATCAGGAAGCATTGACGGTCACCGTCGCGCAGATCAGCGACTTTGCTCACGCTTCGACGCACCTTCGCTCCGGCACCGACGAGATCGACGGCGACCGCCTTGACATCGACTGGAACCCGGCCAACTACACGCCCGACGGCTCGCCGACCGAGGCCGGCAACAGCGATCACCTGACGGCGCATCTGAAGGGGATCGACACGGCGCTTGGCCCCGCGTCGGTTGTCGGTGTCGCGGCCTACAACACCAATACCGTCACCCACACCAGCACAGGCAACTGGCAGACGGTGACGTGGGACGCCGAGCGTTTCGACACGAACAGCCTGCACTCGACAGCGAGCAACACTTCACGGATCACATTCGATCGCGCGGGCAAGTGGCTCGTCATTGGCACCGTGTACTGGTCCGATGGCAACACCACTGGCGACAGGGGGCTGCGCATTATCAAGAACGGCTCGACCTCGCCGCAGTTCGGGAGCGATTTCGGCAATGCCTCATCCAAGATCGTTCACACTGCCTTCGCATTCATGAGTGTCGCAGCCAATGATTATGTCGAGCTTCAGGCGTACCAGAATTCCGGCGGCAACCGGAACATGTTCACTTCCGCTCTGGGCGACGGATTCGTCGCCATCTTCATGGGGACGTGATGAACGACATAGCAGACAGAATCAAGGTGCTCTTTCCTTCGGCCAACCTCGATGGCCCGGCGGCTCCC
>JBFWSD010000089.1:0-11454 GCA_050248575.1 Gemmataceae bacterium | reverse complement strand
AAATACTTGCCCAAAGCTGAGCAGTAATCGTTTCCCCTATTCGTTGCCTCCAGTCAGCGGGTGCGACCCGCTGGAGGAGCAACAATGTCGAGTCAGTTTCCCACTCCCGAGGGGCAAAAACAAGGGCGCAGCCCTTGGGACAAGGGCCGGGTTCCAGGCCGCGCGACGCTCGAAAACGAGGCCGAGGATGTCCCGGCACCGGACGAAGGTGGCCCTGACCCCGCGGTCGACTGTACGTCCGTCTCGGTGGGCAGGCCAAGGTGTGGTCGCCGCCTGGTGAAGCACACCGATGACCCCTCCCCGCCGCTCACCGCCGCGCAGCGTCTCCTGCTGCCGCGTTCCGCCTCCGTGGGCTGACGCTCCTGGCTCGGCAATGCTCATTCCGCTCGCGTATGCCAGTCGGGGGAGTTTCGCGTGTCAGACTGCCGTGATCACTGCTCAACTGGGGCTTTCTGCATTCCTGGCGGTCCGACACCGTACCCTTTTGCCAATCTTGCATGCACATCGGTGAAAATGCGCGGGCAGCGTCAGGAACCGCGTTAGGTTCCGCGGGCCGCCGCGTCTTCATGGCGTTCGTGCTCTTCTTCCGCACCCGCAACACTCAGGGAGATTCTCGCATGCGCACCATTGGCTACACCTTCGCTGCCACCGCCTTGCTGGCGCTGCCCCAGCTCGGCTCGGCCCAGATCAAGATCCAGATCAACGGGCAGAACGTGCAGATCCAGAACGCCCAGGCCCAGCCGGGCAAGATTGCCGCCTTCCCGACCAACGTGAAGGGCTACCTCCTCCAGCGCAAGGACATCCAGGAAGAACTCAAGCTGACCGACGACCAGGTCGCCAAGGTCACCGACGAGCTGAAGAAGGGCCGCGGCGCCATCGGCCCGGTCAAGGACCGCGATGAATACATCAAGAAGATGAAGGAAATGGCCGAGGCCCAGGACAAGGCCATCGCCGGCATCCTCAAGCCCGAACAGGTCAAGCGCCTCGACCAGATCGACATGCAGCGTCAAGGGCTGCAGAGCCCGAAGGCCATCGAGGCCCTCAAGATCACCGACGATCAGCAGACCAAGATCCGCGAGATCCAGGCTGAGTCCTTCAAGGAACGCCGCGACATCTTCAAGAACGGCGCCCAGAAGGGCGAGGAGCTGCAGAAGAAGATCGCCGAGCACATGGAAAAGACCGCCGAGAAAATGAGCGGCGTGCTCACCCCCGAACAGAAGGCCAAGTGGAAGGATCTGACCGGCGAGCCGTTCAAGGGCCTGAATCAGGCCGTTCCGTTCCGCGGCATCCAGGGCGGCCAGGGCGGCGTGCAGGTTCTGCCCATCCAGATCAAGCCGGTGCAGAAGAAGGTTCAGCCCAACATCCAGTAAGGACTGCCGAAGACGACACCCCCTTCAGGCCCATGTCCGTCGCGCAAGCGCGGGCGTGGGCCTGATCCTTTTGGGCATCTCCAATCAGCGACAGTAAGATTCCTCGCTTCGTCTCGGGCCACGCTCACGTCCGTCATTCCCTATCATGTCCTGATGAATGCACGCGCGGCAGCCGGGCGGCAGAGCTACGACGCCATCGTGATCGGCTCCGGGCCGAACGGGCTGGCAGCGGCCATCGAACTGGCCCGGGCCAATCTCTCCGTGCTGGTCGTCGAGGCCAACGACACCATCGGCGGCGGCGCCCGCTCCTTGCCGCTGACCTTGCCCGGTTTTGTGCACGATCTGTGTTCCGCCATCCATCCGATGGGGGTGGCGGCCCCTTACTTTCCGTCGCTGCCCTTGAAGGAACACGGGCTCGAGTGGATCCATCCGCCGGTGCCGGTCGCCCATCCACTCGATGATGGCAGCGCGGCCCTGCTGTTCCGTTCTGTCGAGGAGACGGCCGACCGCCTGGGGGCAGACGGGAAGAACTATCGCCGGCTGTTCGGCCCGCTGACGGCTTCGGCGGACAAGTTGTTCGAGGCGACGCTGGCCCCGCTTGGTCTGCCGCGCCATCCATGGGTGATGGCCCGTTTCGGGCTGCGGGCCATCCGGTCTGCCCGCGGGCTGGCGGAAAGCTGGTTCGCCACCCGGGAAGCCCGGGCCCTGTTCGCCGGCATTGCCGGCCATGCGATCTTGCCTCTCGAGCAGATGTTGACGGCGGCCGTCGGCATCATGCTGGCCCTGGCGGGACATGCGGCGGGCTGGCCTTTGCCCCGCGGCGGCGCGCAGAAGATCAGCGACGCTCTGGCCGGCTACTTCCAATCCCTGGGCGGCGAGATCGTCACGGGCTGCCGGGTCGGTTCACTCGACGAGTTGCCCGAACAGCGCGTGGTCCTCTTCGACACGTCGCCGCGTATCGTCAGCGCGGTGTGCGGCGCGAAGTTGCCCGCGGGCTTTCGCAAGAAACTGGAACGCTTCCGGCACGGGCCCGCCGTCTTCAAGCTCGACTACG
This sequence comes from Gemmataceae bacterium, assembly GCA_050248575.1. Classification (GTDB taxonomy): domain Bacteria; phylum Planctomycetota; class Planctomycetia; order Gemmatales; family Gemmataceae; genus JBFWSD01. The sequence continues at coordinate 9,030 of JBFWSD010000089.1, read as the reverse complement.
CCCTGGCCGGGCCGATTCCCTGGCGTGCCGCCGACGTGGCCCGCGCGGGCACCGTTCATCTCGGCGGCACCTTCGATGAGATCGCCCATGCGGAACGGGTCATCTGGCAAGGCGAGCATCCAGAGTGGCCCTACGTGCTGGTCGCGCAGCAATGCAATTTCGATCCGAGCCGGGCACCGCCCGGGCAGCACACGGGCTGGGCCTACTGCCATGTGCCGAATGGCTCGACGGTCGACATGACCGAGCGCATCGAGGCGCAGCTCGAACGTTTCGCGCCCGGTTTTCGTGACCTGGTCCTGGAACGCTGCGTGACCGGGCCGGCGGACTTCGAGGCGAAGAACGCCAACTATATCGGCGGCGATATCACGGGCGGCATCATGGACGCGTGGCAGCTGTTCACGCGGCCGACGGCCCGGCTGGTGCCGTATTCCACGCCGAACCCGGGCATCTTCCTCTGCTCGGCGTCGACGCCCCCCGGCCCGGGCGTGCATGGGATGTGCGGCTACCACGCGGCCCGGGCCGCCCTCCGGCGCCTTGGCGTGAAGCGCTAGCGATGTGGCCGCTGTTGTACCAACCCGAAGCGAAAACGAGGGGTACGCAGAAATCCCTCGCTGCGCTTCGGGTTGGTGCGGCAGCCTCCAGCAAACGGCTGACGAAACGAATTCTTCATCAAACGCATCTCCCCGCCCCGCTGCCGCTTGGCTCGCCGTCTCCATACAATGTCTTCTGTTGCTTGCTCTCAACTTTTGAAGGGATTCTGCGATGCCTCTCCGTTTCGTGTTTGCCGTCCACAATCATCAACCCGTGGGCAACTTCGACAACGTCTTCGAAAATGCCTACCGCGACGGCTACGCTCCCTTCCTCGAACTGGTCGAGCAATATCCCGAGATTCCGATCTCGCTGCACACGAGCGGGCCGCTCATGGAATGGCTGGCTGCCCGCAAGCCCGAATACCTCGACCGCTTGCGCCGCATGGTGGCCCGCGGGCAGGTCGAGATCCTGGGCGGCCCGTTCTACGAGCCCATCCTGACCATGATCCCGGGCTGCGATCGCCGCGGGCAGATTCGCACCTACACGCAATTCCTCGAAGGGCTGCTCCACACCCGCGTCCGCGGCATGTGGATCCCGGAACGGGTCTGGGAACAGAATCTCGTCTCCGACATCGCCGACGCCGGCATCGAATACACCGTTCTCGACGACTACCATTTCCGCCAGGCCGGCGTCGAGGAAGAGAAGCTCTTCGGCTACTTCCTGAGCGAAGACGACGGGCGGTTGCTGCGCATCTTCCCCGGCAGCGAGCCGATGCGCTACTACATCCCCTTCCGCAACGTGGAAGACTCGTTTGCCTACTTCGGCGAGGTGGCCTCCAAGAATCCCGACGCGGTGGTGGTGTTCGCGGACGACGGCGAGAAGTTCGGTTCGTGGCCCGAAACGCACAAGCACTGCTTCCACGACGGCTGGCTGCGCCGCTTCTTCGATGCCCTGCGCGGCTCGCTGCACTGGATCAAGCCGTGTACGTTCTCGCAGGCGGTCGATCAGACGACGCCCGCGGGCAAGATCTTCTTGCCCGATTCGAGCTATCGCGAGATGACCGAGTGGGCGCTGCCCTCGCAGCGCTTGCTCGAATACAACCAGCTCCAGCACGACATCAAGCACGATCCGCACGGGCCACGGATCAAGAAGTTCCTGCGCGGCGGCTACTGGCGCAACTTCCGCGTCAAGTATCCCGAGATCGAGGAGATGTATTCGCGCATGCTGCAAGTCAGCCGCCGCCTGCAAGAGGCGCAGGCCAGCGGGCAGCGTTCCGCCGAGCTCGATCAAGCCCGCACGGCACTCTACCGTGCCCAGTGCAACTGCCCGTGGTGGCATGGCACCTTCGGCGGGCTCTATCTGCCCCACCTCAGGAATGCCGTTTTCGGCAACCTGATCGCTGCCGAGAACCTGCTGCTTCAGCTCGAAGGCAAGAGCGGCGGCTGGATCGACGTGGCCGTCGGCGACTTCAACCTCGACGGCGGGCAGGAACTGAACGTCAGCAGCAACCGGCTGGCAGCCTACCTCAAGCCGCACACGGGGGGCAGCCTCTATGAGCTCGACCTGCGCGTCATCAAGCACAACTTGCTGGCCACGCTGTCGCGCCGTCTCGAAGCGTACCACGAAGCAATCCTCAAGCGCGTGCAGCCCGGCGAGATGCAGAGCGTGCAGACTCAGATGGTCTTCAAGCAAGAAGGGCTGGATCGCCTGATCCATTACGACGCGTACCTGCGCAAGAGCCTGGTCGACCACTTCTACGAACCCAACGTAACGCTGGCCGAACTGAGCGCCTGCCAGGAGGCCGAGCTGGGCGATTTCGTCACGGGCAGCTACGAGCACGAGGTGAAGCAGGATGGCCCGCAGGTGACGCTGATCTTGCGCCGCCAGGGGCAGGCGTCCGGCCATTCGATCCGCGTCACCAAGGAGATCACCTTCGAAGCCGACAGCGACGCGATCGAGATTCACTACCTGCTCGAAGGCTTGCCGCAGGGCAAGCCGCTGCGCTTCGCCGTCGAGTTCAATTTCGCCGGCATGGCCGCCGGCGCCGATGACCGCTACTTCTACCGCCCGGGCGCCGACCGCGCCGGGCAACTGCAAACCTTGCAAGATCTGCCCGACTGCGAGCGCATCGGCCTGGTCGACGAATGGCTAGGTCTCGACGCCTCGGTGTCACTCTCGAGGGCCGGCGGCATCTGGGCCTTCCCGGTGGGGACGGTGAGCCAGTCGGAAGGGGGCTTCGAACTGGTCCACCAGAGCACGGCGGTCGTGCCCACCTGGCTGGTCACGGGCGACAGCAACGCCAGGTGGGACGTGACGATCACGTTGAAGCTGGATGTGTCGCGCGCCGAATCGAGGCTGCTGGAAGCGGCGGCCCGCTGACATCTGCCACCGCAGCACGAAACGCTTCAGGGCGCGCGTGGCCGCCGGGCCTGCACCAGCACCTTGATGCAGCGCACTTCCCGGTCCAGCTTTTGCGGCTCCACTTCGCCGTTCTTGAGCACCACCTGTATCGCGTACCAATGCTCGCCATCGTTGTCTGACTTGATGCGGAAGCGCTCCTCCAGCGGGGAGGCCTTGGCAATCTGCTTCCAGGTCTTGCCTTGATCACGCGATACGTGCAGAAGTATGTGGTCGATGGCGTCGATCTTCGCGGCATTGATCTGGATGGGCAATTCGAATGCCGGAGTATTGATCGGGTAAATGGTGTCGTCGGCGAACGCTGAACAGAGTGCGGCGGCCAGCCATAGCGAATACATCAGGCTCCCTCCTTTCACCTTCGTTTTTCTGTACCGGCCCGATCTTAGGGAACGGGGAGGAAACGAGTCAACGTGTCCTGCACCTGAAGCAATCCTGTCGGTCCACTTACTTGCCAAGTATGTAATGTAATGCGGGCGGACCCCTGTGGTCGTCTCGTCGAGGCGATCGGTCCGCTCTTCAACCCATCACAAGGAGCAGCCCGTGTCGCACTTCCTGGAAAAGGCAGCCAGGGATTTCGCGGAAGCAACGTCCAAACCACCCTTCTTGTTTGAGATGCCGCCCGACAAGGGCCGCAAAATCGTCGACGAGGTCCAGTCCAGTCCCATCGACAAGCCCGATGTCGATGGGAACGATATCGAGGTGCCGGGCGGGCCCACGGGCAAGGTCTCTGTGCGCATCTTGCGTCCCAAGGGGAAGCAGGGAACGTTGCCCGCCATCGTGTACATCCACGGCGCGGGCTGGGTCTTCGGCAATGCACACACGCACGATCGCCTGGCCCGCACGCTGGCCACGGGCGCCGGGGCCGCGGTCGTCTTCCCCAATTATTCACTCTCGCCCGAGGCGAAATATCCGACTGCCATCGAACAGTGCTATGCGGTGGCCGAGTGGGTCGCCACCAAGGGCAAGGAGCAAGACCTGGACGGCGCACGCCTGGCCATCGCGGGGGATTCGGTCGGCGGCAACATGACGGCCGCCGTCACGCTGATGGCCAAGAAGCGGGGCAAGCCGAAGTTCGTCCAGCAGGTCCTCTTCTATCCCGTCACCGATGCCAACTTCGACACGCCTTCTTATCAGCAGTTCGCCACGGGCTACTTCCTGCGCCGTGACGGCATGCAATGGTTCTGGGATCAGTACACGACCGATCCGAAGCAGCGGGCCGAGATCACGGCCTCGCCGTTGCGTGCAACCAGGGACGATCTGACCGGACTGCCCCCGGCGCTGGTCATCACCGGTGAATGCGATGTGTTGCGTGACGAAGGGGAAGCGTATGCCAACAAGCTGCGCGAAGCCGGAGTGCCCGTGACCGCCGTTCGCTTCCAGGGCATCATTCACGACTTCGTGATGCTGCATGCTCTGGCGCACACGCAGGCAGCCCAGGGGGCGTTGCTCCTGGCCACTCAGGTTTTGCAAGGAGCGTTGCACGGAACTTGAGTGCAAAGCCGGCGCCTCCGCAAGAGCACGCGGAGGCGCCGGTCCCGCCGGCTGGCATTCCTTCAACCAGTTCGCGTGCTCAACCCTTCACCCCAATTGGGACCGATCTAGTTGAATCGCGACGACCCGCTCCTGCCCATCGCCGCGGCGGGCGGTTCGACTGCCGCCCAACTTTTTTGTGAACCTCGCCCCGCGGGCTGCGTCTATCAAGTGGAACAGAGAAGCTGGTCCAGGACATCGGCTCCGGAGGAGTGAGAAGACGACGCCCGTTTCTTCTCGCCTCTGGACCGGTGGCCCGCCAACCTCGGGGTGTGCCGGCCGCATACGACGCTACGAACGTCGAGGATGAGGTTCGATTCCTCACGGGGTTGCTTCGCCAGTGCAGCTCGACGGGCCGAGCGCCGCTCTCGTAAAGCGGAGGGTGTGGGTTCGACTCCCACTGCTGGCTCTTGGCCGAATGTTGAATCCGGGACACGGATGGCCGCGGCGTCTGGGTGTCCCCGATTCACTTCGGCTTCTCAGGATCTTGCCCGGCACGGTACGCCAACCGGCAGAGCGGCCGGGCTTAAAACCCGGCGGGTGTCGGTTCAACTCCGACCCGTGCCACGCTTCGGTGGTGGAACCGGATACCACGTCCGTCTTCTAAACGGAAGGCTCCTGGTTCGAATCCAGGCCGAAGCACACGACGCGAGAGCCAGACGGCCAGGCAACCGGCTGCAACCCGGTCCAAGTGGGTTCGACTCCCACGCGCGTCTCTTGTATAGCATGCAGCGCTCAGCATTCAGCGCTCAGCTCTGGAGTCTGCCCGATCCATTCATTTTCGGTTTTCGGTTGCCCGGTTGGTCTTTGAAGTCCCGCGCTGGCGCCGGGCTAACGTGCATCAATCGATCAGCCGCCGCGTGATGTCGCCATAAGCATCGATGCGGCGATCTCTCAGGAAGGGCCAATGGCGGCGAACCTCTTCCAGCCGCCGCAGGTTGCAGGGCACGATGAGCAATTCTTCATGCTCGTGCGACGCCCGCTGCACGATCCCGCCAAACGGGTCGGCCACGAACGAAGCCCCCCAGAACTCGATGCCTCCCTCTTTCGCGCCCTCATGGCCGACGCGGTTGACGGCGGCCACGTACACGCCGTTGGCCAGCGCATGAGCCCGCTGGGCCAGTTCCCAGGCATTGTGCTGGGCCGGGCCAAACTCCTGCTTCTCGCCCGGATGCCAGCCGATCGCGGTCGGATAGAAGAGAATCTGCGCTCCCCGCAGGGCCGTCAACCTCGCCCCTTCCGGATACCACTGGTCCCAGCACACCAGCACGCCGATCCGGCCGAACTTCGTATCGAAGGCGCGGAAGCCGAGATCCCCCGGCGTGAAGTAGTACTTCTCGTAGTAGAGGGGATCGTCGGGGATGTGCATCTTGCGATAGATGCCCAGCAGCGTGCCGTCGGCATCGATGACCGCCGCCGTGTTGTGGTAAACGCCGGGCTGCCGCCGTTCGAAGAGCGAGGCGATCAGCACCACACCCGCCTCGCGGGCCACGCCGGCCAGTCGTTCGCTGGTTGGCCCGGGGATCGACTCGGCCAGGTCAAACAGGGCCGGATCCTCGCGCTGGCAGAAATACTGCGCGCGAAACAACTCTTGCAAACAGACGATCTGGGCCCCGGCCTCGGCCGCCTGGCGAATGCGGGCCACCGCCTTGTCCAGGTTCTCCTGGATGTCGGTCGAGCAGCGCATCTGGACCAGGCCCAGCGTGACCTGATCGGGAGAGCGGAAATGATTGTTCGTCGTCATCGTCTCACGTGCAGGCGAAGGTTTCTCGTCGGTCTTCTGTCATGATACGATTCCGACCTGGGGACTTGAAGCGCGGCCCGCCCGCTGACCAGAATGTGGGGCATGAGGGTGATCCGCCCGCAAGGTAAATCGTCACGCCGCACAGCTGGGACAGTGCTGAGGAACCAGTAAGGTAAGATCAGCCAAGCGAACTTGAGTTCTCCTTGTCGTGAGGAAGGGATGTCCGACGTCGAAGTCCGCTTTGACCTGGAACAAGAACTGCGTGAGATCGCGGCGGCGTGCCAGCTGCCCGAGGGCAAGGTCCGCGCGGCCGCCCAGCTGCTCGAGGAGGGCAACACCATCCCGTTCATTGCCCGTTACCGCAAGGAACGCACGGGCGGGCTCGACGAAGTCGCCCTGCGGGCCATCGAGGACGCCGTTTCCGCCGCCCGCGAGCTGGCCGAACGCAAGAACACCATCCTGAAAACCATCCGCGAGCAGGGCAAGCTCGACGACGCGCTCCGCAAGCTCATTCTCGATTGCCGCGACAAGAAACGCCTCGAGGAAATCTACCTCCCCTACAAACCCAAGCGGCGCACGCGGGCCACCAGCGCGCGCGAACGCGGGCTGGAACCGCTCGCCCTCCTGCTCGCGAAACAGGTCAATCCGAATCAGCCGCGCGAGGCGGTGCTGGCCCCCTTCATCAAGCCGGACCAGGACGTGCCCGATGCGGAGACGGCCCTGCGCGGCGCCTGCGACATCCTCGCCGAGCAATGGGCCGACGATGCCAGCGTGCGCGCCCTGGCCCGCGATGTCCTCAAGGCGGGCACGCTCGTCTCCACCGTCAAACGCGACTGGAAGGGCAAACCCAGCAAGTTCGAAGCCTACTACGAACATCGCGAGCCGCTGGCGCGCGTCCCCTCGCATCGCTTCCTGGCCATGCGCCGCGGCGAGACCGAGGAAGTGCTGCGGGTTGCCATCGAGTGCGACGAGCAAGCGGCCCTCGGCAAGCTGACGGGCCGCCTGGTCACCAATCCCTCGTTCGTGTTTCGCCGCGAGCTCGTGGCAGCGGTCGACGATTGCTTCCACCGGCTGCTGGTCCCGTCGCTCGAATCGGCGCTGCTCACGGAAATGAAAGAAGCGGCCGACGAGGAAGCGATCCAGGTCTTTGCCCGCAACCTGCGCGAGCTCTTGCTGGCCGCACCGGCCGGGCCGCGCGTCGTGCTCGGCATCGATCCCGGCTTCCGCACGGGCTGCAAGGTCGCCGTCATCGACGCCACGGGCAAGTTCCTCGCTCACACCGCCATCTACCCCACGCCGCCCCACAACAAGACCGACGAGGCCGCCACGGTGCTCCTCGGCCTGATCGACAAGCACGGCGCCGAATTGATCGCCATTGGCACCGGGACCGCCTCGCGCGAGACCGATGCCTTTGTCGCCGAGGTGATCCGCACGAGCGGCAAGAAGCTGACCAAGGTGGCCGTGAACGAGTCGGGCGCTTCCATCTATTCCGCCAGCGCGATCGCCGGCGCCGAGTTTCCCGATCTCGACGTGACCGTGCGCGGGGCCATCAGCATTGCCCGCCGCCTGCAAGATCCGCTCGCCGAACTGGTCAAGATCGATCCCAAGTCCATCGGCGTCGGGCAATATCAGCACGACGTCAACCAGGTCAAGCTGCGCAAGGCACTGGAGCGCGAAGTCGAATCGTGCGTGAACATGGTCGGCGTCGATCTGAACACGGCCAGCGTGCCCTTGCTGAGCTGCGTGGCCGGGATCGGCCCGAAGCTGGCCGAGGCCATCTTTGCCTATCGCAACGAACATGGCGCCTTCGGCAGCCGGGCAGCCCTCCTGTCGGTGCCGCGCATGGGGCAGAAAGTCTTCACGCAGTGTGCCGGCTTCTTGCGCGTCCGCAGCGGAAAGCAGCCCCTCGACAACTCGGCCGTGCATCCCGAGAGCTATCACGTGGTCGAGAAGATGGCCCGAACGGTCGGCGCGGAACCGGCCCGGCTGGTGGGCAACGGCGAGCTGATCAAGAAGCTCGATCCCAAGACGTTTGTGAATGCCGAGATTGGCCTGCCCACCATCGAGGACATCTTGCGCGAGCTCGACAAGCCGGGCCGCGATCCGCGTCAAGAGTTCCGTGTGGCCACCTTCGCCGAAGGAGTGAACGAGATCGGCGATCTGCGCGAGGGCATGGTCCTGGAAGGCGTGGTCACCAACGTCACGCGCTTCGGCGCATTTGTCGACATCGGCGTCCACCAGGACGGCCTGATCCACATCTCCGAACTCGACAACCGCTACGTGGCCGACCCCAGCGAGGTGGTGGCCGTGGGCGACATCGTCCGCGTGAAGGTCTTGCAGGTCGACCTGGAACGCAAGCGAATGTCCCTGTCGCGCAAGCAAGCCGGTCGCTAGCCTTCCAGACAGACAAACCTGACAAGTATTCACATCCTGAAAAGCGCATCATCTAGGAAACTGAACGCGGCGAGCTCTTGACTGCCCTATGCAAGTGCGTAGGTGGTCTGGTTGCACACTCTGTTTTCGGCGATTTTCGCCACAAGTCAGGATATTGCAATGACCAAGAACAATTGCAAAACAGTGGTCGGTGTGCAACGCAAGTGTGCAAGCGGCCGGTGGATTTCTAGCCCACAATCCGCCTGGCGCCAACAAAACAAGTGCCCGGCGGTCTATCGCACATTCCGCGCGAGATCAGCCTTCCGGCTTGCTGAGGTCGATGACGATCTCCTCGTCGGCCTTCACTTCGCGGATGATGGGGGAGCTGGCCAGTCCGAACTTGTCTTGCAGCACGTCGTTGGTGGGATAGGGAT
>JBFWSD010000088.1:0-11514 GCA_050248575.1 Gemmataceae bacterium | reverse complement strand
TGAAACTGGATGCGGACAATGCCGTACTGGACGATGCGGCCCGTTTTCTGCAAGCCAAGCAGGATCTTGCGGGCATAAGCGTCGCCCGACTGGTGCTTGTAGAGCACCTTCACGTCGACGAGGCCGCCGTGAAATTGCTCCACCGTGACCGTCATGTGATGTTCGTGCACGAGCAGATCGTGGTACGGGGCGGGCACGTCCTCACCCCGCACGTACTCGTAGCTGGCCAGGTCGTCGGTGGGCGGAAACAGACCCAGCAGCGTGTCGAGATCGGGTCGTATCGCGGAACTCATACGGATAGCTGCAGCAGGGCCACGGGTTCCGGTTCGGGGACGGGCGGCTGGCGTTCAAGCACGGTATCGACGAGATAGTAAAGCAGCTCGCGCAGTTCGGTGGGCTCGAGGTTGTCGGCCACCGCCTCGGCGCGGGCGCGGGACTTGTCGATGAGTTTTTCGGCCTTTTCGAAAACGCGGGCACGCTCGAACAGCTCGCGCACGCGCGGGATGGCCTCTTCATTGTGGCAGGCCAGGATGCGCAACAGCTCGGCCCGGTCCTCGGGCTGCGAGCCTTCCAGGGCCAAAGCCAGAAGCAGCGTGGGCCGCGCGGCCAGCACGTCGGTCCCGGCCTTCAGCTTGTTGTCTTCATCCCCCTCCCAGTCCTTCAGGTCGTTCAGGATCTGGAAGGCGATGCCGAGATGGCGGCTGAACTCGGTGACGGCTTTTTCGTAGTTGTCGGCGGGGCCGGCGAGCCGCAGCCCGGCATAGAGGGCCGCCTCGAAAGCCGGCGACGTCTTGAGTGCATAGATCTTGAGGGCATCGAGCGGCGTCAGCGCCTTGTCGGCCGCTTGCCGCCAGAGCAGCTCGGCCCCTTGCCCTTCGGAAAGCTTCAGGTGCGCCTCGGCCAGCTTGTCGAGGATGTCGGCTGCGCAATCACCTCCCAGCGCCTTGCGATCGCGGCTGACCAGCCGGTAGCCCAGGCCGATCAGGTAGTCGCCCACGTTGATGGCGACCGGCACGCCGTGCTGGCGATGGATCGTTTCCTGGCCATAGCGAAAGATGTCGTCGTCTTCGATGTCGTCGTGAACGAGCGAAGCCTTGTGGAAGGTCTCGATGGCGAGGGCCGCGCGGCACACGTGATCTTCAAAGCGGGCCGCTTCTTCGGAAAAGGTGCCCGCCGCGCCGCGCAGGGCATCGTAGGCGGCCAGCGTGATGAAGGGGCGTGCCCGCTTGCCCCCCTGACGCAGCCAGTTGTAAGCGATCGATTCGTGGAGCGCCAGCGGATCCACATAGTCGGGCCGCGTGTCGTTCATGGCCTGCGGGGCACGCGTCCGCGGCGCGAGGCGATCGAGCTCCTCGGTCTCGAACATGCGATTGGCGGCCCGCATCAGGTGCACGTAGGTCTTGGTCTTCACCGCAGGCGGGGCCGTGCGCAGATCGATCAGCTCGGCCACCCAGTCTTCATCCACCGAAGTGTTGCGGCAATTGGACGACAGCAAGGGGACGGCCACCGCGGGCACGCCCGCCAGCAGCACCTTGTCGAGCGCCTTTTCCAGCACGTTCAGGCAGGCCACGCCGACGATGGCATCCACGTGCCCGCTGACGATGATCTTGAGCACGATGGGGGTGCCTTCGGAGACAAGCACCTTGTAGCCCAGGTCCTCGGCCTTCACCTTGAAGTCGGCGATGCCACAGGCGCCGCACTTGCGGCAATCGAGGCCGAACTCGTCATAGTCGGCCGGGCAGCCCTCCGCGTGTTTCAAGCAATGGGGCAGCAAGAAGAGCCGCCGCTTGAAGTCGATGGCCATCACCTGTTCGCGCCAGAATTCGTTGCTGATGAGCACCATGGCGAAGCCGAGGTACTTCTCTTCGAGTCCCAGGTTCTTCAGCAGTTGCTCGCCGTGTTCTTGCAAATCGGCGCGCTGGAGCGGCTTGGACTTGTCGAGTGTCTGGCCCAGCGCGGCCGCGGCGGCGCGGATGCGATCGCGCTCGCTCCGTTCCTGCGGCACTTCCTTGAAGTGCGCGGTGCTGGCCTTCTTCTTCGAACCCTTCGCCGAGGGGGCCGCCACGGGCGCGGCGCCTGGTTCGTTCACAACTTCGGTATTACTCTCGGTCAGCACGGTTGCATCCTCATGGGTGTCTATCGAAGCGGGCAGCGTTCGAGTCACTCGGGTGGGGCGTTCTCAGGTTGGTGGTTCAGCAAGCGGCGGGCCCGGCCCAGGGCCGCCACACTGAACACGATCGGGTAGAGTTTCTCAAAATACCACAGCTTTGCAAAATAAAATCCGATGGGGGCAGGATTTCCGAGTCCGCCCGCCTCCACCGTGTGGACGAGCCAGCGTAAGCCTCTATTCACTGCTGCGGTGCTGCGGTGAGTGGTGACTGGCGCGTGGCGAGTGGTGAGTGCTGCCGCGACGCTGCTGTCAGCGCCAACGGGCGCGCGGAGGGCGTTAGTCCCCTCTACCGATGTGCTTGGCGATGACTCCGGGTCTTTGCCGCTTGCCTGGTTGCATGCCAGGTCGATGAGGACGTCGAGAGCGAGGGCAGTCTCTTCGATGCTGGAGGGAGTGCCCTGGCCGCCGCCCCAGCCGCCGTCGTCGTTCTGATTCGTCAGCAGCCAGGCGACTCCTTTCGCTGCTTCAGGACAGTCCATCATCCCCAGATCGCGATACGCGGCCAGCACACGGGCCGTGCCATAGGTCGGGTTCTCATCGTCGGGAGCGTGCTGATTGCCAAACCAGAGGGGCAACCACGAGCCATCGGACCGCTGGGTACGCACAAGGTAGGCAAAACCCGACTCCACATGGCGTTGCGGAGAATACGCTCCCCCATGGCCAAAAATAACCCCTCTGTTCGACTGCATTCGGTCAAGAGCTCTCAGCGCGTGGGCCGTCAAGTCGCTGCCGCTGCGATCGAAGGGAAGAGTTCCCCAGCCGCGACAGAAAGTCGGCCAGCCGCCATCGGAATTCTGTACATCCATCAGCCAGCGCAGACCGTCCATCGCGCCGCCCGGCAGGGAGTGATTCCATGTCAGGTTGGACAGTGCCAAGATCGCCCCTGGCGTATCGTCTGCATCGGGCACGCTGCCGGGCAGATCGGTCCAGCCCCAGCCCCCGGGATCCGCGCCGGTGTAGGGATGTCGTTGGGTGAACTGCTGCTTCAACAGCCAGTCGCGGATGGCTTCCTTGTCATCGAGCGAATCGAGGTCATCGGCCTCGGCGAGGGCGTTGACCGCCAGGGTGGTGACGAAGGTGGCCAGGTTGCTGTCGATGGGCCAGCTGCCGTCGGGCCGCACCGAGGCGACGATGAACTCGATTCCTTTCCGGGCCACGGGATGATCGGCCCGCCCGCTGGCAGCGAGACTCATGGTCACGAAGCTGGTCAACGGCGTGGCTTCGAGAAATCCCCCGCTGGAGGGCTGGATCTTCTCGAGCACGCGCAGGGCTCGTGGGATCGCCAGGCGGCGGATCAGGTTGAACGGAAACCACGCGCCGCGATGAAGGTGGATGACCAGCCCGACTGCAATGAGGGCGGGCAACGCATAACTCACCACGGGCAACTTCAAGAAGCGAAACCACGACTGCGGAAAACAGGCCAGCTCGAAGGGCAAGGGCAGCACCTCGCGCCACGGCACCAATCCCGCCAGGGCACAGTTCATCAGGATCGGCACCGCGAAGGTGCGGTCCTTGCCATAGCGGGCACGGATCGCTTCGGCCTGTTCCGCCATCGTCGCGCCGCACTGCTTCTGCAAGTACTCTTCCAGCCGGCCCATCAGCTCAGGATGCTGTTTGGCAGCGCCAGCAATGTGAAACGCGGCTTTCACCAGCATGCTGGTAGAAATGTTGCTGAGGCTCTTGGTGGTATCGCCGAAGCCGCCGTCTTCGTTCTGATGCTGCGCCAGCCAGACGATGCCGCCCGCGCTGAGGGCTGAGAGCTCTTCAACCGAGTGGGGAGCGTCAGACCCCTGGACCTTAATCGACTCGAGGACGAGCGTGAGGGCGCTGATGGCCGTCGCCGTCGACAGTGCGGAGGTCGAAAGTTCCCCGGTCCAGTGCCCCTGTGGGGTGCGGTCGGCGAAGAGGGCAGCACGCGCCTGCAAGTAGGCTTGCTCGATGCGCGCGGGCTCCAGGGGCTCGTTCGTGTTGCTTTCCACAGCCCCTATCTTAAGATGCCCAGGAGATGACGGCACCCATCGATGAGTTGCTGGCGCGCACCACTGATGACCTCGACCTGTGCAGCGAGGTCTTCAATCTCATCGTGCGCCATCATGGCGGCGACTTCGATGCGGCGGCGTTGACCGTCGAGCAGCAGACGGTCTTGCTGGCCTATCATGCCAAGGGAATCATCGACAACGGCGGCTTCAACTATCTGTTCGAGGGGGACTTTCCGGGCGATCCGCATTTCGAGCTGACGGCCCGGGCCTATGGCACGCTTGGCTGTCAGCAAGCGGCAGAGGCATTTCGCCAGGTCTTCGCACTCTTCCCGGAAGGGAAGCCGCCCCGCGATCGCGGCAAGAGGCTGCAACAATACCGTGCCGGCCCGGGCGAGCGCCGCGGCGGCTGCGACGATCTCTTCTGGAAGGGCAGCAAGGACCTGTTTGCGACGCTGGCCGATTACATTCGCGCGCATCGCGCTGCCTTTACCGACCTGATCGACCGGCCGCTGGCGCCGCCGCAAGAGCGAGACGACGAGGAACCGTTGCCGGAGCCGGAGGATTTGCCGCTCGAGATGTTGCCCCACTGGGCACGGGTAGCGTTCGCGGCCCGCTGTGCGCGGCACGTGTGGCCCCTCTTCGAGCAGCACTGGCCGACCGCCACCGACGGGCGCAAACGCACCGTGTTGCAGGCGATCGAACTGGCGGAGTTGTCGGCGGAGGAGGCACAGCCGGCCGACGGGCTGGAGCAGGCCGCGCTCGACGCGCTGATGACGGCGGGTGCGGCCCTCTCGGTCATCTACGGCATCGACCGTGAGGACAACGAGCCCATGCCACCCGACGGCAACGCGGCCAGCAGCGCCGCCGCGGTTGCCAAGGCGGCCGAGTTCGCTGCGCGGGCCGCCCAGGCCGGCGTCAAGGAGAGCGTTCAGCCCGCCGGCGAGTCGGCCGCTTTCGCCTTGCAGGCCGCCGAAGAGGATGAAGAGCTTGGCGAGCGCATTCGCCACGACCTGGCCCGGCTGCAGGTGGCCGCGCTGCGCGAGCGCTGGAAGGACCGCACGCCGGTGTCCGCGGCGCTGATCGAGTCGTTGCCCGCGCACGATCCGCCGCAGACCAGCGGCGTGCTGATCATCGACATCGTCTTCTGCATGTTGATGGCCCTGGCCATGATCGCGCTGGCCCCGCACATGTCGTCCGCGCTGGCCTCGCTGGCCGGGCTGCTCGCCATCTACTCGGTCGTGGTCGGCATCTTGATCGGCATGCGGCACCGCATGGCGCCGCCGACCTACTTTGCGATGAACGTGGGCTACATCGCCATCGGGCTGGGCCTGCTCTCCAGCCTGGGCTTCAGCCTGGGCCGGTTGTCGCTGGTGCTCGGCCCGCTCTGCGTGCTCTACTTCAACTATCCCGATGTGCGCGCTGCCATCCAGGACGAGCTGGAACCAGAGGAACATTGAAAGCGGCCCGGCAAATTGTTAAGGTACGATGGAGGAGTGAGTCTTTCAGCCATTCGGCTTCCTGTCGCAATATGGGTGCAACCAAGACCATTCTGCTTGTCGACGACGACGCCGAGATCCTCGGCGCCCTGAAGACCGTCTTGACCAAGCGGGGCTATCGCGTGGTCACGGCCAGCGACGGCAACCTTGGCCTGGCCCAGGCCGAACGCGAATCTCCCGACCTCGTCGTGGTCGACATGATGATGCCCAAGAAGAGCGGCTTCCTGGTGCTGGAGACGCTCAAGAGCCGCAAGACCGGGTCGCCCTGCGTCATCATGATCACTGCCAACGAAGGGGGCCGCCACCGCGCCTACGCCGAGATGCTCGGCGTCGACGATTACATCCGCAAGCCCTTCGACATCAATCAGCTCCTGGCCAGCATCGAGCGGCTCTGCCCGCTGCCCGCCGGCAAGGCGAGCGGCTGAGCACATCCTTTCCGAAGCGCCGATCCACGAGGACTCACCGTTGTCGCCGCCGCGCCTGAGAACGATGGTTGCGCTGGCCGCGCTTTCTGCCCTCATCGGCTGGGTCGCCTACTCGTATGCCTCGGGGGGCGTCATCGCCTTGCTGCTCGAGGACCGGCCCGCCGCCGACAAGGTGGCCGACGTCAAGCATTACTTCGATTCGTGGGGCTCGCTGGCTCCGCTCATCTATTTCCTGCTAGTCACGGTGGAAGTGGTCGTGGCCCCGATTCCGGGCACATTGATGTACTTGCCGGGCGGCGCCATCTTCGGCGGCGGGCTGGGGGGCGCACTCGCACTGGCGGGCAACGTCTGCGGCGCGGGCATCGCCTGCGTGCTCGCCCGCTCGCTCCTTGGCCCGGACAAGACCCAGGCCCTCGACGAGAACGGCAAGCTCAAGCGCTACCAGGACCTGATCGAGGAACGCGGGCTGCTCATCATCGCCCTGCTGCGCGTGAACCCGCTGACCTCGAGCGACCTGGTCTCGTACGCGGCAGGCCTCACGCGCATCCGCGTCCGCTGGGTGATGCTGGGAACGTTGCTAGGCATGGCCCCCTTGTGCTTTGCCCAGTCCTACTTCGCCGCCGAGCTCCTTGCTTGGTTCCCGTGGCTGATCTGGCCCCTGGTGGCGGTCTGCCTGCTCTACGTGCTGCTGGCGCTCCATGCCTTGCACCGGATGCGCTGAGCCTCACACCAGGGGCAGCAGCCACGCCAGCAGGGCTGTCAGGGGCAGGCCAACGATCCCCATCGTCGCCAGCACCAGCGTCCAGCTTCGCAACGCTTCCGCTTCGGTCAGGCCGCCTGCCTTGCAGACCACCCAGAAGCCGCTGTCGTTCATCCAGGAGCCCACCTTCGAGCCGCAGCCGATCGCCATCACCAGGTACACGGGATGGTAGCCCAGGTACTGGACGACGGCGGCGCTGTCCTTGATGCTCTTCACCGCGGGGGATGCTTCGAGGATGCCGACCAGGATGCCGGCCGTGGTGATCATGGCCACCGTGGCCGAGCCCTGCGAGACCTTGAGGAGGGCCGCCAGCCCCCAGCCCAGGACCAAGAGCGACACGCCCCATTCCTTGGCCAGCTTGCCCAGCACGTCGCCGACGCCGGCAGCGCCCAGCATGCCGCCAAACGCGCCGCCGGCGCTGGTGATCAAGAGGATCATGCCCGCCTCGTCGAGGGCCGCCGTGGTGAATTTCGCCAGCTCGCTCCGCCCCATGCCGGTGCGTTTCACCACGATCACCATCGACACGACGGCCGAGATCAAGAGGGCCACATTCTTCTCGCCAATGAAGCCGAGCAGGCTGCCCAGCGTGAAACTGCCATCGGCACTGAGCGCCATGTCCTCGCCGATCGCATTGAACGCCGTCAGTGAGCCGATCAGCACGACGGGCAACGCGATGGGCAAGAGCGAGATGAACAGCGAGGGCAGTTCTTCGTCTGGCCGTTGCGACTGGGTTTCGAGTTCTTCCAGCGTGGTACCGACGCCGGCGCGGAGGGGCACGGGCCAGAGCCGGTCGGCGACGGCCCCGTAGGCGAGCCCGGCCAGTGCGAGCGGCGCGGCCACCACCAGGCCCACCAGGATCGTGGTGCCCAGATCGACGTTGAGGGCGGTGGCCACGGTGATGGGCCCGGGTGTGGGCGGGATCAGCGAATGCGTGATCGACGCGCCGGCCGCGATCGCGGTGACATAGAGCAAGTAGCTGCGGCCCGTGCGCAGGTGGAGCGCCTTGGCCAAGGGCGCCATCAGCAGGAAGACCGTATCGAAGAAGACCGGGATGCCGAGCACATAGCTGCTGACCAGGAGGGCCAGCGGCGCCAGTCCAATGCCGAGGGCGTTGACGCAGCTGCGCACGATGCGGTCGGCAGCGCCCGATTCCATGAGGGCACGCCCCACGATGGTGGCCAGCGCGATCAGGATGCCGATCTGGCCCATGGTGCGGCCGAAGTTCTGGGCAGCGATCTGCGGCGCGCGGCTGAGCACGACCCGCTCGGGCTTGCCCTCCTCCGGTTTGGGCACGACCACCTTCGGCGACAGGACGCCGATCAACAGCGCCGCCACGATCAAAGCCAGGAAGGCGTTGATGCGCAGCCCGAGGATCAACACTCCCAGGACGACGATGCCCAGGGCCAGCAGCAAGAGCGGATAGTATTCGTACACAGCGGTCCTCCTCGTAGCGCACAAGTTAGCGACGAGGAGCACGGCAAGCGAACAAAATCAGTAATGCCAGATTCGCCCGCGGAGGAATGCAGAGCTACGCTGCGCGGATCGTTGGATAGGGATCCTTGCTTCGGTAACGCGATCAGGCCCCGGGCAGGTTCTTGGGCGCTTCTTTCTGGGGCTCCGGGTTCTGCTTGGCGGGGGCCTTGTCCTTCTTGGGCTGGTACTCGTACTTCGGGATCGGGGCTTCTTGCTTGGTCTCGTGCTTGGGGCCGACCAGGGCGATGATCACGGGGAAGATGACCACGCTGACGAGCACGGCGGCGACGCAGCCGCCCAGGATGAGCAGATAACGCATCAGGTCGGGGTTGGACCACTGACCGGTGGCGATGCGGGCACGGTGCAAGGCGCGCTGCAGATGCGCCTGCGGCACCGGCTCTTGCTTGATCTGCTCGATCGCCTGGCGCAAGGCGTCGCTCAGCTCGGATTCTCGATCGTCGAACACGGCTCTTCTCCTTGATGCGGCTCGGGCGGTTGATGCCCGGCCAGCAGGTGCTCGAGCCTGGCTCTTGCCTTGTGCAAGGCCACGCCCACGGCCCCCGCGCTAATCTCCAGCTGTTCCGCGATCTCCTGGTTCGAGAGATCGTCGAAGCAATGCAAGCAAAAGACGGCGGCCTCGCGCGGGGGCAGCTTGGTCAGCGCCCGGCGGAGACGAACGGCCAGTTCATTGCCGATCGCCGATGCTTCCGGGTCGCCGCCGCGCTCGGCCACGTTCACCCCATCGAGCCCGACGGTGGGCCGGCGCTGCCGAAGCTTGTCGAGAGCACGGAAGGTGGCCAGCTGCCGGAGCAGCCCGCCCCAGTTCCGCACCTTGTTCTGCTTCTGCAGGTGATGGGCCTCGAGGAACACTTCCTGGACCACGTCCTCGGTATCGTAGGTGTGGCCCAGAATGCGCCAGGCGGTCCCGAATACCATCGGGCCATGCCGACGCACAAATGCATCCCAGTCGCCCATCCGCCTGGCACCCTCCCCGGCGCGTTCGAAGGGTCAACGCCTTCTACACTATATACGACGAAAAACAGAGGGGGAATGTTACTGGACTAAGCGGACAACGCCATAAGTAGCCAGGGACGAACAGGTTGTGCCTTCGTCGCGACGAGGCGCCGGGCCGCTTCCCTTCGCCTTGTTCGCGAGGCCATGGCGGTCGC
This sequence comes from Gemmataceae bacterium, assembly GCA_050248575.1. Lineage (GTDB taxonomy): Bacteria > Planctomycetota > Planctomycetia > Gemmatales > Gemmataceae > JBFWSD01. Next base: position 2,042 of record JBFWSD010000088.1, on the reverse strand, counting down.
GGTCGCCAGCACCGTTGACGCGAAGCCTCGGCAGCAGTGTCTTTGACCAGGCCTCCGGCGTTTGATGTAACGTTTCCCGATTTCGACCTTTTGGCGCCTAGCGGGCTCAGATACAGTAACGGCGAATGATATCCATCTACTCCCAGAAAGGACTGAAGCGCATGTTGCGGAGACTCTCGATACTGCTCCTGGGTGTGTTGCTGATCACTCCGGCGCTGGCGCAGGATGCGGCGGCTCCCGCGGGCAACTGGAAGCTCGCCTTTTTCAGTGAAGGCCGGCTTCAGCCCTTGTGGATCGTCAGCTTCGAGCAGAAAGACGGCAAGTGGACCGGCAAGACCCTTGACACTTCCGAGGGAGTCGCCCCCGGCGAGGTGTCCAAGGTGGCCGTCAAGGACGGGCAGCTCTCGTTCACCTTCACCCTGAAGTCGCCGCGCGGCTCGCGCGAGCTCACCTTCGAGGGCAAGCTTCCCAAGGAAAAGGGGAAGAAGATCCTGGGCAGCGTTGCCCTGGGCCGGCAGTCGATCATCGGCGAGCTTGCCCCCACCGAGGCCAAGAGCTTCAACGATCGCCTGGTGCTCACCAAGGAACGGGTCGAGAACGCGATTGGCCCGGAGCTCTTCGAAGCCTCGCTCGAACTGCTGAGCCAGGCCGAGAAGGAAAAGGCCACGCCGGAACAGGTACGCAGCTGGGCGAACAAGGTTGTGTCGGCCGCCGAGGCTTACGGCCCGCGCTGGCAGCTCAACATCGCAGGCAACGTCGCCGAGATCCTCTCCGAACAGAAAGGCTTCGAAGGAGTGGCCGTCGAGTACGCGCAGCGTGCGCGCCGCCTCATGGACGACGACACCGAACCGATGACCCAGGTCCGCGTTCTCAACCTGCTCTCCGAAGTGCTCACCAAGGCGGGCAAGGCGGACGACGCCAAGACCATCACGGCCGAGGCCGACAAGATCTATCTCAAGAACATGCCCCCCTACAAGGTCGAGAAGTTTGCGGGCCGCAAGAACAAGAAAGGGCAGACCGTCCTGCTCGAGCTGTTCACCGGCGCCGAGTGCCCGCCCTGCGTGGCCGCCGACCTGGCCTTCGACGGCATCGAGAAGTCCTACGACCCCGGCGAAGTCGTGCTGCTCCAGTATCACCTGCACATTCCCCGCCCCGATCCGCTGACCAATGAGGACACCGAGGCGCGAATGAGCTACTACGAAGACGAGATCGGCGGCACGCCCACGGTCCTCTTCAACGGGCGGCTCAAGCCCAAGACGGGCGGCGGCGGCGGCTTCGACGACGCCAAGGAAAAGTACAGCATCTACCGCGAGGCCATCGATCCCATTCTCGAGACCGAGAGCCCGGTGACCGTGAAAGCCAAGGCGGTTCGCAAGGGCGACAAGATCGACATCACCGCGGAGGCCAGCGGCATCGACAAGCCAAACGAGAAGCTGCGGCTGCGCCTGGCCCTCGTGGAAGATAAGGTTCGTTTCACCGGGGGGAACACCCTGCGCTTCCATCATCAGGTGGTACGCGCGCTGCCCGGCGGGGCCAAGGGCTTCCCGATCAAGGACAAGTCGATCAAGGAGGAGATCACGGTCGACCTGGCCCACGTCAAGGAAACGCTGACCAAGTATCTGGACAAGTACAACAAGGAGAAGCAGCCCTTCCCGCGTACGGATCGGCCCCTCGATCTGAAGGATCTGAAGGTGGTGGCCTTCGTGCAGAACGACGAGAACAAGGACGTGCTGGCCGCCGTGCAGGTGCCGGTGGAAGCGGCCGAGTGAAGGAGAATACCATGCCAGACATCACCATGGCGACAGCTTTGAAAACGCTTACTCGGCGGGTCGAGCGCGAGCTGGACGTCGATGAACTGCTCGAGGTGTACCACGAGTTGTTCCCGGAGGCGTCTCCTCGTGCGGCGGCGGAGTTCAGTGAGGACTCCGCGCCGCTGGTTGTGCCGATTGTGAACTTCATTCACAGCGGCCTTGCCCCGGAGGAGCTTGTCGACCTTTGGAGTTTGGTTTTCTCCGAGCATCGAGACGTCTGGTACAACGAGC
>JBFWSD010000087.1:0-11558 GCA_050248575.1 Gemmataceae bacterium | reverse complement strand
CTCCACGCGCGGGACTGGCGTGGGGGCGACGGGCGGCTTCGCTTCCACACGCGGGGCCTCCACACGCGGCGCGGCTGGGGGCGTGGGCGTTGCCGGCTTTTCAACACGCGGCGGTGCGGCGGGCGGCCTGTCCTCCACACGCGGCGTCGGCTTGGGCTCGACGGGCTTCTGTTCCACGCGCGGAGGCGGCGTGGGCGCTGCCGGCGGTTTCGCTTCGGCCCGCGGCGGGGCCGCGACTGGCGGCGGGGGCGTGGCCGGCTTTGGTTCCGCTCGCGCGGGCGCTGGCTTCTGCGCCGGCGCCGAGGGCTTTGCAACGCGCGGAGGCGTCGGCGCGGCGGCAGGCTTCGGCGCCACGCGGGCGGGCGGCGGCGCAGCGGGCGTCGCAGGTTTTGCCGGCATCGAGGATCTGGCCTCCGCGCGCGGCGGAGGAGCAGGGGCCTGCGGGGTTGCCGGCGCTGGCGGCCTTTGCTCGGCGGCTGCCGGTTTCTGCGCGGCAGCGGCGGGCGGAGGCGAGGCCGGTTTCTGGTCCGCGAGGGGCGTTGCAGCCTGCGCCGGCGCGTCGGGCAACTGCAACTCGGGCAATGACAACGACGGCATCGTCGGCAACGGCCCGCGCGGCAGCCCGGCTTCTCTGGGCATATCCGGCAACCGGATCGAATGCATCGTCGGCGGCTTGGCCGGCTCGGCACGCTCGGGCGGCTTCGGCACCTGTGGCGGCGTCGCCGGCTTCGGAGGCACCTTGGCCTCGCTCAGCAAGTTGGAGGGAGCGGGTGCCCGCACCGGCGCCTTGGGCAGCGGCGCTTTCGGCTTCTGGTCCCGCGGCAGCACCGGCCGCTTCGGCGGCGCTGGCGAGGGCGACGTCACGATCGGCTTCGCCGCCGGGGCCGCCACCGACGACGCGATCGGCTTCGGCGCCGGCAAGGGCCGCCGCGCCAGCTCGGGCAACAGCGACAGCAGATCCGCCGTCACCTGCTCTCCCAGCCTGGTGGCAATCGCCAGAGTCTTCGTCTCCTCGCGATACTCGCAATCGTATTCGAACACGGGCCGCCGCGTCGAACGGATCGCCTTCTTGAACGCGCCCAGGCGATGCCCTTCCATGCGGTCCTCGGGCAGCCACCGGGCCCGGTCCGCTTCGGGGATGCTCTTGATGAACGTGCCACTGCGGAAATAGAAGAAGCTGCCCCAGGCCGCGGCGGGCTCGCGCAGCACGCCGTGAATCGTTTCGAGCTGCAGCCGCGAGCAACGCGAGTAATCGCGCAGGGCCGGATACTTGCGGCCTATCACGAGCGGCACGTGATCGACGATCTGGTTGTCGCGCGTACCCACGAAGCCCAGGAAGAAAGGTTTGCAGTTCTCGATGACATCGAGACCGAGCTCGAGGCCGTCCATGCCCTCGGCCACTTCTTCGCTGCGGCGCAGGCACGGATCGACGATCTCGAGGCGACAGCCTTTCTGCGCGAACAGCCCGGTCACGCGCGGGAAAACGTGTGCATGCAAGTAGGCACGCTCTGCCTGCATGTCACGGTAGGCCGCGCATAGATACACGCGCACGATCTGTTGCTGACCGTTCGCCATCCCCAGCCTCAAGAAGCGCGCAGTCGTCTAACTCCAGCAGGCGGTAGCGATCCGTCAGCCTGCCGATCTTTGGACGGGATCGGACTTCCACCTAACATCAGACCCTGTAAAGGCCCGGCACGCAAGCACAAACCCCGCGCCGCTGCGATTGGGCCGCTTCGCTACCGTCAAATCACCTACTACCCCTAACAAAAGAGAAATCTGGTCTACCAGTCGACAAGCCGCTTGCACACTTTCGGTGGCACACCGACGGCCTTGTTCCACTTCGCTCCTTGCCGTTGCAACATCTTGAGTTACGGCGAAAATCGCCGAACTTCAAGTGTGCAAGTGTGCAAGCCGCGCGGCTCCGGCATCAGAGACGCACCGAACCAGCGGGCCGTTATCACCTGCGTGATATTCGCGATTTCACCTGTATTCTGCGCCGGGCACGGAAAAACTACGTGTCCCGTTTGTCTGTCTGGAGGCGCAGAGGATTCCAACCTGCCTGCTTTCGTCAAAGATTGGCGGGCACCTTCACGCGGGCCAGGTGCCCGTCGCGGCAAACGATCAGCACTTCGCCCGTGTGCGGGCTGGCAAAGCAGGCGACGCTGCCCTTGATCTTGGGTGTTGGCGTGGGGGCCGCGGCATGCACGAGCTGGTTGCCCTTCACCCGGAACCAGGCGACGAGATGATCGGTGACGGCCGCGATCAACGTGGACCGCACGATGGCCGCAGCGCGGTAGTGATCGTTGCCCACCGAGGCACTCTGCCGGATGGGCCGGTCCTGCAAGGGCAAGAGGGGCACGTTCGCGAGCCGCACCTTGCCCGCACTGTCGATGCCCGCTAGCAGCACTTCATCATCGGACACGATCCACCAGGTGAAGTGCGGCTTGCGCAAACTGCTCTCCGGGCACTTCGCGGGATGCCAGTGCAGTTCTTCTGGCGGGTCCGTCGGCTGGAAACGAACGCAGCGCCAGCCATGACCATCGGAAACCAGCATGAAGTCGAAGTAAAGAAAACAAAGGCCCAAGCTGGACGGGATGAGCGGGGAGCCAACTTTGGCACTCAGTGTCTGAGGATCCAGTTCCGAGAGCAGGTTGCCGTCACTGCCGATCAACCCGGCGTCTTCGTTAATCGTCGGCGACAGCCAGCCATGTTCCTGGCGTTCGCCGATCGGGTAGGTATGCCGGGCCTGGATATGGTAAGAGCCGGCGGCATCGCGGTGGAACGTGCATAGACGAAGGACTTCGCCCAGCTGCATGACGGCAACGAGCTCGGCTTCCCTATCAGCGGCGAGGCTGGTCACCTCCATGCCGTCGCCGCTCTTCACGCGGTAGACCACGTTTCGCATGGGCGAGAAACCAAGCACGTCGCCCGAGAGGAAGCCGACGAGCACATCGCCCGTGGCGGGCACGTGACACACGGCGGTCACCACGCCGACACCGACGCGCACCACCTGGGCGGGCCGCACGGCCGGAAGCGCCGGCCTGTCCTTGATTGCTTGCGCGAAGGCGAAGCGGGCATCCCCCACCAGCGGCGCGGGCCACGCCGTGGAACGCCCGAACAGGTTCGACACCACGTCCCCCGGGCCAGTCTCGAACTGGCTGCGCTGCTGGAGCTTGACGGCCAGCCCGACCAGGCAATGGTCGCGCACGTCGTCGCGAACCTTGCCCAGCACGGGCCGCTCCGCCAGGTTGGCCACCGCGTTGAAGAACTGGGCCGCCGCCACGTCGTCGCCGGGCGCGGCGAAGGTGGTGCGCCCTTCTTCGAGCACTGCCAGGAACGCGGGCACGTCTTCCTCTTCCACGAGATGCTGCGCGAGCCGGCTGCCGCAGGCCACGCCGTTGACCTCGGGACGGAGAGACCAGCCCTGTTCGAGATAACCCCGGGCCAGGTCGGGCCGGCGGGCGCGGTTGATCATCACCTGGTAGCCCGCCAGGTGCTCGTTGTTGCGGGCGAGCTGATCGGCGGCGGCCCGGAACTCGAGGAGCGCGCCTTCTTCATCGCCCATGCGTTGCAACAGATCGCCGGCGCTGAGATGGTCTCCGAGTTCGCGCCAGAGCGCAAGGGCGGTATCGAGCTCGCCCGCCAGCTCGAAGGCGCGGGCGGCCGAACGCCGATCGTTCAGCTTGCGCAGATAGAGGATCGCCGCGTCGTGATGAAGCTGCCCGCGCATGAGCGCGTTGGCCGCCGCGCTGAAGTCGCTGAGCAGGCGGCCATAGATGAAGGCGGCGCGGCGGTAATCGCCGCGGGCGCACGCTTCCTCGGCGGCGCGGCGATACTCGGCGGCCAGCTCGCGCTGCACGTCGTAGCCCCCCAGCCAGGTGGGCACGATCCCCGCCACACTGCCCAGCAGGCTCGACAGCGAGTAGGTCAATTGATGCCAGGGGAGCTGGCTGCTGGTGTACGGGACCATCGGCCCGCGGCCCGCGTCGTCGCCGATGGGCAGGGCGCGGCGAAGCGCCTCGTCGATGTTGCCCGAACGAAATTGCCGCAAGAGCTCGCGCAAAGCCGCTTCTTGCGCGCCGAGCAGCGATTCCGACAAGCGCGGCACGAGGGCGGTGGCTCGCTCGACCCAGCGGGCGCCCAGCTCGGCGAGCCCTTTCCAGCCGACCATGGCGCCCAGACCGATGAAGAGCTTGCCGACGCCGGCGATCATCGTGCCCGCCGCCCGCGCGGGCAGGCTCGAATCTTCGGGCCGCGGCGGCGGCTGGTTGCCGATGTCCTGCCCCGCGCCGCCGCGTTCGAGGATCAGGTTGGGGTCTTCGTCGGGCAGATCGAGCTGGATGGAGACGATGCGCTCGGCCAGCGGCCGCCGCGCGGGCAAAGCCTGCCAGTCGCGGCGCGGTTTCAGCCGCGCCGTCACCAGCGCGGCCAGCGACACGCGCTCGCGCGGATCGAAGGCCAGCAGCCGGCCCGGCATGAAGATGAGCCCGCGCTCGCGCGTCAGCCCGCTGGCTTCATCGGGCAAGAGCGGCGGCACCAGCTCCGCATTCACCGGCACGAACAGGTTCTCGGCCAGCAGCCGCAAGCACAGCGCGCCGGGAAACGTCCGGTCAAGAGCGACGGGCAGCTTGATCAAGAAGCCGCCCGCGACGCGATGCACGTCGGGGAAGCGCGTCAGCGGAAGCTGCCCGCACAGCGCGAGGAGCTGATCCGGCCCGGCGCGCACGAGGAGCGCACTGGCAGGCGCCGTCTCGTTGCGTCGTCGCAGGTGGCATTCGACCTTCATCGCACTCCTTGCATGCGCGGGCTGGGAGCGGGCGGTTTGCTCACTTCGGCGCTGGCCGCCTTCAAGGCCGCGCCGATCTTCTGGAGGCTGTCCTTGGTGGCCGCCGCGTTGCCAATGTCCGCCGGGCCGTAACGCGTGCCGTCGGGCATCCAGGCGGCCAGGTTGTTGCGGAAGACGAAGAAGATGCAGACCACCTTGCCGAAGCGGTCGCAGACGGCGACCTGGCCATAGACGTCGACGACCACGGTGAGGCAGCCCAGGGTGGCGCCGGCGATGAAGCGCTTGCGGTCGTAGCGTGCCCACTCGGGCAGGAAGTCGGCACGCGCGTCCAGACGGTTATCCGGGTGCTGGAGATCGCGCCACGAGGCGGGCCGAAAATGCTCGAGGAATCCATCCTTCCAGGAGACACAATGCCGCCAGCGCTGGATGCCGAGCGTCAGGTGATCGTGGCCAAGGCCAACGTTGACGCCGGGATGGGAACGGCCCCGCAACAGCGAAGTATCCTTGCCCATGCAGATGCGGCGGAGGAGGACGTCGTGGCCACGCGCGTGCAAGAGGTAGCGGCCCGCGGGCGAGAGCATGAACAGATCGGCGGCGTTCAAGCTGGCCAGTGGCGTGCCGCCGCGCACGCCATAGAGCACGAGCCCGTGCCCGGGGCCAGCACCAACGCGGCCGCTGATGGCGGCGGCCAGCACGCCGCCGCGCAAACAGGCACCGTTGATGTGGGCGTTCTTGAGCGCGGGCTGGCCATCCGCCAGCGGCGTGAACGAAACGTGTTCGGAGCCCGTCTCGTTCTTGTCGGCCACCGTGATGGTGCCGCTGGCGCGATCGAGGCGGACATAGGGGGGCCGGTAATCGCCGGTCGCGGCGGCCACGGTCAGCCACGGAGGCTGCGCGATGGCGAGACTGGCCCGTTCGCAGGCTTCGCGCAGCCGCACGTTGCCCCAGGAATCGGTGCGTGCCTCTTGCTGGCGGGGCGGATAGTAGGCGTTGAGCGCCGGGATCTGGAAGGCATGCTGATTGGTGGCCAGGTCGACGGCGCGGGTGGCGCCGTGGCAATCGGCCACCACCACGTGTGCATCCTTGAAATAGAACCAGCGCCAGGCGGGGCGCTCGCCCTGCTTGAGACTGTCGAGCACGTGCAGCTTCACGCGGCGCGCGTGCAGATCGTAATGAGCGAAGACGAGCAGGTTGTCGATCTGCCCGGCCACGGCGAAGCCGCCGGCCACGCCCAGGACGGCGTGGATGTTGCTGAGCAGCTTGCCCGCGTGCAACGGGCGGGGCAAGAGCTCCATGTGCGCGCCGTCGGTGGAGGCTGCGAAGTAGAGGCCCATGCTGGTGACCGCGAGCAGCCAGCTTTCATCCATGGTGAAGTCGGCATGCGTGACCTTGCCCGACAGGCCGAAGCGGAACGGGAAGCCGATGGGCTCGATGTCCCCTTGCCAGTCGCTGGCGGGCACGCTCGGCGCCACCCTGGGAGGAACCGTTTCGGGAAGCGTGAGATCGACCCGGAAAGAGCGCAGCGGCATGGGGGTGCCGCGGCGGAACTCGCTGAGCTGGGCCTGGCCCTGCTCGTCGACGGCCAGCCCGAACAGGCGCGTGTCTCCCATCAGCTTGCGGGCCGCCGTGCTCACGTCGGACTCGGCCAGGCTGCGCGGATGCGTGAGCAGCACGATGTCGCGCGGCTTGCTCGAACGCTCGTCGAGCACGCGTTCGAGCGCGCTGCCCGGGTCGAAGCTCAGGTCGCTGGCATCGAGCAGTCGGCCAAGTACTTCGCTGTCGGCGTCGAGCGCGGGCAGCAGGCGGCCCGCGTTGCTCGTGCCGCCGATGCGCAAGGGCAGCTTGCGCTTGTCGGCCCGCCGCCCGAGCGCGAAGAGGGCGGCCGTCAACGCCAGCCGCACGATGCCCCACGTCCGCACGCCTTGATCGATCAGCACGATCAGCTCCTCGCGGATCTGCACGCTCGGCTCTTCGCGGCGGAAGTAAAGCAGCTCGTTCTCGGCGAAGCGGCGAATGAACTCGAGGTCGTCGTCGATGGCAAACTGGCTGGGCAGAAGCTGTTCGGGCTTGCCTCGATTGATGACGTCGGCGTAGCCCCCCACGGGCAGCTCGGCCTGCTTCAACTTGCGGGGCGGCAAGCTGAGGGCGCTCACCATCTGCGTGATGAACGGCACCGCCCCGGCCAGCCGCGGCCGCGCCTCGAGCTCGGCCAGGAACTGCTCGAGGGTGCGTTCCTGCCGCTCGGGCAGCGGCTCGGCCAGCCGCTGCACGTCTTCCTCGAGCGGGCTCGAGCCATGCTTGAGCCAGTGATCGAGGTCGGCCTCGCTGAGTTCCGAGAGCCGCGTCAGGATCGGCCCGCTGATCTCGATGAGGCGGTCCAGCTCCCGGCCGACCGCGGGACTTTGCATGGAGGCGGTGCCGTCGCGCCAGCGGCGCGTCATTTCGGCCATCAAGAGCGGGCTCCACAAGGTGCCACAGAGCTGGCTCGCATCGATGGGCTGCGGCCCGCGAGGCACATCGCGGCTCAGATAGGCGCACAAGGCCCCCGCGTTCGCCAGCGATTTTGCCCGCGAGCGTGCGAACGCTTCCTGTAAGCGAGCGAGGGCCACGAGTTGCTCGGGCCGCCTGGTCAGCGAATCTTGCAGTTGCGCGATCGCCGCGTGGGGCTCGGGCTTCTTGAAGAAGAAGCCAAGCAGGTAGAGCATCTGATCGAAGTCGAGCAGCCGGACGAGATTACCGCCCGCCGGCGTGGGTGCGGGCACCCTGTCCTCACGCGGAAGGCCCGCGAAGCCCTCGATGAACAGGGCCACCTGCGCCGCCAGCGCGTAGGTGCTGCCATCCTTGCGCAACAAGGCATCCCCGGCCGAAGACCAGTGCACCCAGCCGTCGTCATGCGCAGGCAAACTGAGGTAGCGTTCGATCGCGTCCACTCTGGCTGTCCTCGTGCATCGACCAGGCGAGCCGGGGGCGTCGGCCCCCGGAGGAGAACTCTCGCGATTCTCCGGCGGCTTACACCGCCGGCTCGCCAAGACGGAATTCCGATCCGAGGGCCCGCTTGATGCTGCCGCGCGACAGGGGCTCGAAGTCATCGCCTGGCAAGACTTCCACGCCGCCTTCGTCGAAAAGCAGGAGCTCGTTGTCGGCGACGCCGAGGGCGGCCCGCAATGCCTTCTCGGGCACCCTGGGTTCGAGGCGCTGGCCCATGGGCACCAGGATCGAAGCGCCCCAGAAGCGCCGCGCCTCCGCAAGAACGGGCAGCTTGCGGCCGACGATCAGCACCTCGTTGCCACAGCGCAGGGCGCGCAGCGTTTCGAGCGCGGCGGCGGGCAGCTGTTCCGCCCACGCTTCCAGGACGGCCAGGCTTGTCAACACGGCACTGGCGCGTTGCCGGGCGCTGGCAACAACCAATCGCACCGAGACGGGATCCAGTGGCCCGGTGTCGGCCGCGGTCACCGCGGGCAAGGCGGGGACCAGCACGCGTTCCAGAGAGGTCATGCCCGTCTCGAACTGCACATCGAAGGCGGGCAGCCTGCTGCCGAAGCGATACCAGTGCTCTTCGTGGCGAACGAAGAACTCCGCGCCGGGAATGGGCAAGACGGCGCGAAGCACTTCGCTGTCTTCTTGCTGCCAGCGCAGCCAGGCCAGGCCGTCGGCGACGCGAATGTGAATATCCGGATGGACGCGCAGGGCCGCCAGCCTGCCGAGATGCACCTCGGCGAAGCGGGCGGCAGCAACCTGGTTCAGCGGATCGTAGTTCATGCCAGCGTCTCGAGAAGCTTGCGGGTGCGGCCCTGCAGATGTTCGCGCGTGTCTTCATCGGCGACCCAGGCGGCATCGTCGCCGAGGTCGGCGAGCTGTTCGCGGATGCTGGCCAGCTCGCGCAGTGCCGGGCGGCCCGCGCGCAGCCGCTCTTCGAGGGCGTCGAGCTGCCGCGCCAGCGCCTCGGCATCGACCTGATCGGGGAGGGCCGCCAAGGCATGGCCATTGTTCTGCACGCCGGCTCCTTCGAGGACGCCGTTGATCAGCCCGGCGAGGGCATCGATTTGCTCTTCGCGGTCCCAGACGTAACGCAGCACCCAGAGATCGGAGGCCGTCGCTTGCTGTCGCTGACACAAGACCGCGGAAGCGGCCACCAGTTTCATCACCTTCACCGCGCGGCGATCGGAGAAGAGAATGCCCAGGTCGCGCACCTTGAAGACGGTGTCGGCGTAGAGTTCGGCCACCGCGCTCAGATCGACCTGATAGACCTGGCGGGCAAGCTGGCGCAGCTCAGCGGCGGTGATACTGCACTCGATGGGCCCGGTCTGTTCGAGGGCCCAGCCCGCCTGCAAGAGCTTGGGCATCTCGGCCCGGCGCAGGTTCTCGACGTGGCAGCGCAACAAGAAGCGGTCGAACAGGGCTTGAAACGCATCGTCCTCGGGCAGGTGATTCGACGCGGAGAACAGCGACAAGACGGGCAGCCGGTGCAGGTCGGCCCCGCGCCGATACACACGCTCGTTCAGCACGGTGAGCAGGTTGTTGAGGATGGCGCTGTTGGCGTTGAAGAGCTCGTCGAGAAAGATGAACTCGGCTTCCGGAAGCATGCCGGTGGTGACGGTGGTGACCGTGCCCTCGCGCAGCCGCACCAGGTCGATCGGGCCAAAGATCTCGTTGGTCTCCGAGAAGCGCGTGAGCATGTATTCGAAGTAGCTGCCGTGCACGGCCTGGGCGAACTGGCGGATGAGGGCCGACTTGGCGGTGCCGGGCGGGCCGTGCAAGAACAGATGTTCGCCCGCGACCACGGCGAGCGCGATCAGCTCGACGACCTCTGCGCGGCCCACGAAGCGCTGCTTGAGCACGTCGAGGACTTCGTGGCGCAACCGGTTCACACAGTCATTCGGGGCTGCCGACATGTGCTTGCGACTCCAGGCGCTGGACGACGGCCGCGGGCAGCGGCCTGTCCAGCAGGTGATAGACAAGAGGGAGAAACTCGAAGGCGGCCCCCGCGGGCAGCCAGGCGTGCTTTTCGTTCTCGGCCCAGCGCTCGGCGTAGCAGAGTTGCAGCCCGCGGTGGCCGTCAAAATCGGGGGGCGTGGTGGGTGCCTCGCCCACGTCGGCGCGCACGCCGCTGAGCGGCCATTGCCGCAGCACGTCGGTCAAGCGAAGCGTCAGCGGATCTTCGGGCGCGAGGGCCGCGGCCCGCCGGTGCAAGACGGGCAAGTAACGAAACACCAGATCGACACTGAGATGATCGTGGCAGGAAGTCGGCCCGGGCATGGTCAGGCAGCGCTCCAGTTCATCGACGGTCTCGCCGCGCTGGAGGAGGAACCAGCAGACCTGGCGCACGAATTCGCTGGCGGCCAGCGCCGGCTCGGGGCGGAAATCGAGCGGCGGCCCGGCTACCTCGAGGCGCTCATCGGCAAAGATCTGGCCCAGCAAGCGGGCCGCCTCGGCGCGCGGACCGGTCTCGGCCCGTGGCCGGTCGCTGAAGACGATCGCGCCGTCTTCGAAGAGAGCTCGCAAGAAACTGGCCAGGGAACTCATAACAGGCGACCGACGGATTGAAGTGTCCACGCGCAAGAGACACAAGCATTGTAGCCCAGGTTCGCGGCGGGCGAAGGGGAATCCCGTTACTGGTAAGTCGCTGCCAGGGCTACTCGGGAGGCGCGTGGATGAGAGCCAGCGACTGAAACACGGCGGGCTCCACGTTCTGGTTGACGAACTGCACCGAACCGTCGGCGTGCAGGATGTTGAGGCCGCCTGCGTGCAGCCCGCCCCAGGGCCGCCCGGGGCCAATGTAGGGCAAGTTGGTGTCATCGAGCCCGCGCACCGTCGACGGGCCGCCCGCCAGCCAGGGGCCGGTTTCCCAGCGCGTCTCGGCGCACAGCATGGTTGCGCTCAGTCCGCGCGTGATGTCTTCGATCGTGGCGGTGCGTTCGTAGCCGAAGACTCCCGCGCGCGGGTTGTCCAGTTCGAAGTCGGCCGCGTTCACGCCCACGCCGGCCAGGCCAACATAGCTGGTGTCATAGTCAGCCTCGTCGTCGGGCCGCGCTGGACAGGCGAACCAGCGCACCGCCGTGTGCGCCGGCACTCGATTGACCTCCGCATCCCAGGCGGCTTTCTTGTCGATCGCATCGGCCAGCCGGTCCCATTGTTTCTGGCGCGGATGCGTGGGCTGCCGGGGCTGAATCTCCAGGCGCGGCAGGATCGTCACGTACCAGCTGGGCCGCTGCCCGGGCGGAAGCGGCCCGGGCAAGGTCCCCGGCGGGTAATGCCGCTGCTCGTCGACATAGAGCCAGACAGACGAACCGATTCGCCGCAAGTGATCCTGGCACAGCACGCGTTCGGCATTGCCGCGCAGCTCGATCAAGACGAGGGCAATCATGCCGATGATGCCGGCGAGCGTGCCCAGGCAGCCCGTGATCATGCCGAGAATGGCGGCGACCCGGCCCCGCACCACGCCGTCGCTCTCGTTGACCTCGCGCAGCCCGCGATAGCCGAGCAAGATTGCAGGCACACCCGTGAAGAAGAACAGGACGAACGAGGCCAGCCCCAGCAAAAAACTGAGCAGCGCCAGCACGCTCGTCCGACGTTGGAAATCATGATCCGTCATCGGAATAAAATTACAGAAACTGTATCTACCCGAGAAGAGTAGTAGAGAAGAGTTCGCAGCGCTGAAGTGCAACTGGGTGGAGGGGGACGTGATGTATTCGTTTCTTGCCGACGTGGTGCTCGTCGTGCACGGTGCTGTTGTCGGCTTCGTGATCGCGGCCTGGCTGGCCGTCCTGGTAGG
>JBFWSD010000086.1:0-11579 GCA_050248575.1 Gemmataceae bacterium | reverse complement strand
CTGCCTGTCTTCACGATGAAGGCGGTGCCCACAGGCTGCTCGCCAAGATACCGATCAAGGATGCGTTGCTGAACGCGTTCCATGATCTCCTGCCCAAAAAAGTGGACCACTGCCGCATCGATGCCCGCCGTCATCAAACCGAACGAGTTGCCCGCAGTCACAAAACAGTCGTGCGGTTCCAGTTCCTCGAAGCGAGCTCGTAGCACACGCACGTTCGGCAAGCCGGCAAAGCGGCCCTGGAACGCTGCGCACATTTCCTCATCTGGATGAACCAGCCACAGATTCTGGAGCATTCTTGTGGGCGAGCCTCCTAAGTAAGTTGGTCAGCACCAGGGCGGGCAAACAGTCGCTTGTTCTCCAGGCTCACCAGCGTGTTCAGGCTGCCCGAGCGGAAGCCCTCCAGGTCGAGCGTGACGAACTGGAAGCCAAGCTCCTTCAGCCGGGCCACCAGCCCGCCCAGCACCTCGGGCTGCGTCAAGCTTGCCAGCGCCTCGGCCGGCACTTCGATGCGGGCCAGGCCCCCTTCGTGTAACCGGACGCGGCACTCGCGATTGCCCAGCCCGCGCAGATAAGCCTCCGCGTGCTCCACCATCGCGGTTCGCTCGCGCGTGACCTCCACGCCCGGGGCCAGCCGGCTCGATAGACAGGGCGACGCCGGCTTGTCCCAGGTGGGCAAGTCCCACGCCAGCGCCAGAGCCCGCACGTCTCCCTTCGTGAAGCCTGCTTCCTGCAACGGATGCCGGACCGCGTGTTCGGCGGCCGCCTTCAGACCCGGGCGATAGTCCCCCGCGTCGTCGAGGTTGGCGCCGCTGCACATGACCTGCACGCCCAGCTGGGGAAGCAGCCCGTCGATCCGCGTGTACAGCTCGCTCTTGCAGAAGTAGCAACGCGTGCCATCGTTGCGAACATAGTCAGGATCGCTGAACTCGTCGGTGGCCACCACGACATGACGGATGCCGATCAGCCCGGCCAGGTCGCGGGCCTGGGCCAGCTCGCTGCGCGCCACGCTCGGGCTGTCGGCCGTCACGGCGATGGCCCGTTCGCCCAGCGCCTCGTAGGCCGCTTTTGCGACCACCGTGCTGTCGATGCCGCCGCTGAACGCAACCGCCACGCTGCCCATGTCGCGCAAGATTTCCAGCAGGCGCTCGCGCCTGGTCGCCAGCTCGGCGGTCAGCATTGCCACGGACATGAGAGTCCTCGGAAGGAGAGTTCCCGCCCTCATTCTAAGCGAAGGGCCGGCGCTTCTCAACGGCTCGGCGGCGCCTAGGTGGCTGGCCCGCGCTTGACCGGTGATGATAACATGTTCGGGAGAGTTGATTCACCCGGCGCAGGGCAGCCCTCGGCATGGAAGACCTGGATCGCGAAGAAGTGGTGGCGGTGCTCGACCGCATGGTCGACGAGTTGCTGGCCCGGGCCGGGCTCGCCGAGCCCCCCGTGGATGCCATTGCCCTGGCGCAGAAGCATCTCGACATGGTGATATGCGTCGATCGCACGCAGGAAAACCGGGGCCGTGCCCAGCGGGCGGGCGGCAAGCGGCACATCTATCTTCGCCCCGAGCCCGCCGAGGAACGCCACCAGTGGACCGTCGCCCACGAGATCGGCGAGCACTTGAAGGCCGAACTCCTGGAACGCCTGGGTGTGCCGCCCGAGAAAACTCCTGCCCTGGCGGGCGAATCGCTGGCCAACCTGTTTGCCCACCGATTGCTGGCCCCCACCTGCTGGTTCGCGGAAGATGCCCGCGCGGTCGATTTTGATGTACTAGAGTTGAAGAGGCGGTATCGCACCGCCAGTCATGAGCTGCTGGCCTGGCGCTTTCTCGATCTGCCCCAGGCTTGCATCGTGACCGTTGTAGACAACGACCGGATCAGCAAGCGGCGCAGTAACGGGCCGCGCATCAAGAGCAAGCGGCTGGAGCCGGTCGAGGCGAGATGTCATGAACTGGTCCGCCGCACGGGCACGCCCCAGCTGCAGCGTGCCCGCGGCTGGACCGTGCAGGGCTGGCCCCTGCACCGCCCCGACTGGCAGCGGGAAATCCTTCGCAGTGTGCTCGACGACGATTGACAACGAGGCCAGGCAGGTGGCTTCGGGAACATTTTTTGGCTTGACACAAATCGTCTGAGAAGTTGGACTGACTCCTGAGGAGCTGCGTCAGAATTCCAAGGGGTCGGCCCTGTGCTTTACCGGCACCGGGCAGGCCCCTTTTGATGTCGTTAGACCACTGGTACTTCAGGTCCCGGAAAATGGGAGGCAACGCGGAATGTCAACGGCAGAACGTATTCCGATGACGAAGGAAGGCTACGAGAAGAAGAAGGCCGAGGTCGAACATATGCAGAATGTGGAGATGCCTGCCATCACCACACGCATTGCCGAGGCCCGGGCCGAGGGAGACCTGAAGGAGAACGCGGAGTATCACGGCGCCCGCGAGGCACAAGGGCTGTTGCAAGCACGCATCAACGAGCGCCTGGACCAGCTTGCCCGTGCCCACATCGTCGATCCCAGCGAGATCGGGGGCGACCACGTGGCGTTTGGCGCCCGCGTGACCGTCAAGGATCTCGACCTCGACGAGGAAGAGACCTTCGAACTGGTCGGCCCCGGCGATGAGGATTACGACAACAACAAGATTCTGGTCACCAGCCCGATCGGCCAAGGGCTGATGGGCAAGAAGGTTGAGGATGTCGTGGAGATTCAGGTACCCAAGGGAGTGATTCGCTTCGAGATCCGCAAGATCGCCTTCGGTTGAGAACCACTTCGCTTGCGTGCAATCCAGGCCCACCCGCGAAAGGGTGGGCCTGGTTTGTTTTCAGACACCGCATTGTTCAAAAACGCTGCATCAAAATGCAACACTGTGTATTTCAAAAACAGATGAAAACCCTAGACCTCCTAAGGGCTGACGAATCGTCAATCGAGAGTCTTAAGTAGTTTACTCAAAAAGATTTGAGACGACAAACGCGCTCAAGGAACGAGGGTTTACGGGTTGTGGCATACCCTTTGCTTTTCCACTATCCCATCAAGGTTTGGTTGCGAGTCCCAAACACTTGATTGCAAGACAGATACCCACCTCGAACCTCCCGCAAGGGCACGGGGCTAGCTGATTGCGAGTCTCAGCGATTAGCCCCGTGCCGTCATCTCTTTTATGGCCCTTTTTCGTAGCCAACAATCTTCTCGATCCGGCGCTGATGACGATTCCCTTCGAAGTTCGTCTCCAGCCAGATCCGTAACATCCGGTCCACCAGCTCATCACCGATCAGGTCGGCAGACAGGCAGAGGATGTTGGCATCGTTGTGACGACGGCTCATCTCGACCGTGATGCTGTCATGGCAGAGGGCGGCGCGGATCCCCGCTACCTTGTTGGCGGCGATGCACATGCCAATTCCCGTTCCGTCGATGAGGACACCGCGGTCGGCTTCGCCGTCGCGGATGGCCTCGCCGACGCGGAAAGCAAAGTCCGGATAGTCGACGGTGTCACTGCCCGAGTGCGTGCCGGTGTCGAGGACGGTGTGTCCGACGTGTTCGAGGTAGGAGACGACGCGCCGCTTGAGGTCGTAGCCGCGGTGGTCACTGCCAATCGCGATTCTCATGACCGCTGGATCTCCGACAAGAGCTTCTCGAGGTTAGCGCGGATCATGCGGGCACACTCCTGGTAAACGGGCAGCCCGCTGCCGATCGGATCGGGCAGATCTTCGCCCTCGGCCGACAGCAGCCGGGGGGAGGCATCCAGCTCCTGGAAATAATCGGTAATGACGCGCAGATGCCCCTGCGTCATGGTGATGACATGATCCGCATCCAGGATGAGCCTGGGCGTGATGGGCTGGCTTCGGTGTTGACTGAGGTCCGCACCCCATTCCTGCGCCGTGAGCACGGCCTCGGCCGCGGCCGGCGCCCCGCTCTGCGCGGAAATACCTGCCGATTCGATCAAGTAGCCCTGTGCTGGCAAGCTGTCGGGTGTGCAGCCCAGCCGATCCGCCAGCAACTTCTTGCACAGGGCCTCGGCCAGCGGACTGCGACAAGTATTCCCGGTGCAGACAAAGAGGATCAAGCAGCAGGCCAGCTGTTCGACCAGCCCGGGAGGAACGATGCCGGCGCGCTGGATCTGCCATTTCTCGCCGTCGATGCGGACCACGGTGGTCGCGTGGCCATAGCGAGTCTGCCCGTCGTCGATGATGGCGGCGAGCAAATCTCCCGCGGCGGCCGCCAATTCCCCGGCCGTATCGACTGGCTGACCGGTCTTGATGGTCCCGAGCAACAAGGGGCCGGCCAGCTGGTCCAGCAACACGTGGATGGCTTCGTGGCCCGGGCAAGTAAATGCAATGCGCTTTTCCGGACAGCTGGCCTGTTGCACGGAGGCGGGCAATTCGCGCAACGGCCCGGATGCAGGCGCGTCGAAGACCAGGTCAACGGGCCCGGGCCAGCACCGCCGCGCCAAGCGTCGACCCAGCGTGGAAGGGTTGCCCAGCCAGCGATACGCATCGCTTGCACCACGCGCCACCAGGGCGAAAGGCTCGGGACGCAAGGCAGCGAGCCGGGCCACGGCTTCTTCATGGCGGGCCGAGACGACCACGGCATATTCGGTTTCGGTGGGCAAACCGATCGCGCCGCCCGAAGCCAGCAGCGCTGCCAGGCGGGGCAACTGCTCGTTCGTGCCGGGCTCGCGCCAGCCAATCATATCAGGCATGAACCATCCTCTGCAGGGTGAGGGCTCCGGTCCCCGGCAAGTATCAGTAAACACCGGCAGCCTCTCGGAACGGGTACCGCCCCGAACGACAAGCCATGGATGTGGAAGGATAACCGGGAGCTGCCTCACCACGATGCTTCAACTCTATAGTGAGAAAGAAGTCATCGCAAGGCAATCCGGGGCAAGCAGAATAACAGATCTTTCATAGGGATGAAGGGGGCAGCGTTTTTGATTGACAAAGGGGAACGAGCGGATAAGCTTTCAATTTGAATCTAATTGCGTCGCATATATATTTGTCCATCAACTGGCCGCATCTCTCATGACCGCATTGACTTCCGCCGATCAGAAGGAACTGGAACTCTCCATCTGGAGGCTCTTCCGCGACTTCTTCGACCTTGCCGAGAAACGCCGCCGCTGGAACATCCGCGAGGACATCCCGTGGGACCAGTGCAACCCGAACCTTGACCCGGCCATCGGGGATATCGTCGAGAGCTTCTGTGCGGTTGAACTCTACTTGCCCGATTACACATCGCAGATCTTGCCCGTGGTGCGCTACAGCAAGGGGCGGTCCTGGTTCTATGAAAACTGGGGCTACGAAGAATCCAAGCACTCGATCGCCCTGGGGGACTGGCTGCTGAAGTCCGGCATGCGCACGGAAGAGCAGATGGCCGACATGGAGGCCATGGTCTTCGAGCGGAACTGGAACCTGCCCCACGATAGCCACCTCGGCATGCTCGCCTACGCCATGACCCAGGAGCTGGCCACCTGGTACAACTATCGCAATCTGCGTGACCGGGCCGAGGAACTGCAGGGCTGCCCGGCCCTCTCCAAGCTGCTCACGCTGGTTTCCGTTGACGAGAAGGCACACTACACCTTCTTTCGCGATTGCCTCGCTCTCTATCTCAAGTACGACCGCGAGGGCACGCTCGAGCAGATGCGGCGGGTCATGAACAACTTCGCGATGCCGGCCATCGAGGAACTGGTGAACGGCCGCCAGCGCGTGGCCCGCATCAAGGAGCTCAAGATCTTCGACGAGAACATGTACTACAGCGACATTTACCTGCCCCTTCTCGAATCGCTGGGTGTCGACCGCAACGAGATGCGTAGTCGCGTGCGCATGAAGAAGTCGCAGTCGATCGGCAAGCTGCCCTGAACCTCCCCTCCTGAATCCGAATCAATCAAGCAACCTGGATCGGTGCGCGCGCGCCCGCGGCCCGGGCAACGTCTACTCAGGCAGAGGCAACCTGGGGCCTGTTTCCGGCCTGCGCGTTCGCGCCGGGAACGAGCGGGCTGTCGGTCTGGGCCGCGAGGTGGCTCTCCCGGCCCTTCCGCCGGCTCTCCCCCGCCGTTTTCGCGGGCACGGCAGGCCGGGAACTGGCCCCAGTTACCCCCTTGTTACATCCAGATTGCCTCTGGCAACGTTAGAGTTTGTAGACAGCTTGCGAGGCACTTCAAGGAACAGACTTTCCGTTTTATCGTGGAGGTATCGAACATGTCCCGCTATCTGGGTGTGCTGGCCCTGGTGACCATGCTGGCCGCGAGCTTTGCCGTCTTCTCCGGCGAGGAGCCCGCCAAGGACGCCAAGGACAAAGGGAACGACAAGGGCAAGGCCGAGCCAAAGGACATCGACATCGTCAAGGACGCTCGCGACTGGAACTCGGACAAGTTCGTTGGGCCGCCCACCCAGTTTCGCCAGGGACACGTCACGCCTCATCCGCTCGACGACAAGGTGCTGCAGAAGACCGACGCAGGCTTCGTGATCAGCCTGCCCAGCAACGCGCCGATCCCGACACCGACCGTCTATGACGGCAAGCTCTACCTGTCGGGCGGCTTCCACAGCAAGCAGTTCTTCTGCATGGACGCGGCCACCGGCAAGTTCGTGTGGGGCATGAACCTCGACGATGACGGGCCGTCTGCCGCCGTCGTTGAAGACGGCGTCTGCGTCTTCAACACCGAATCGTGCACGATCTTTGCTCTCGACGCCAAGACGGGCAAGCACCTGTGGTCGTACTGGCTCGGCGATCCGCTCACCAGCACACCGACCATCGCCAACGGCGTCGTGTTCACTTCCTATCCGGCCGGCGGCGGCGCTGCTCTGCAGATGGAGCAAAACGTACCGCAAAACAATCTCCAGAAAGATCTGGTACCACAGCAGAAAAGCGCGCCCGACGAACCGAAACCGGTTCAGCAAGTTCCGCAAGTGAAGCAGCTGCCCCAGCCCGCCAAGAATGCGAACGGCAAGGGCGCGCCCCCCTGCTCGCACGTGCTGGCCGCCTTCGATCTCAAGTCGGGCAAGATCCTGTGGCAGCGCTGGATCGACAGCGACGTCATGTCCGCCCCGGTCGCAGTCGACAAGGAGCTCTACGTGACCTCGTTCGCCGGCGTCGTCTATCGCTTCAAGCAGAAGGATGGCGAGATCGTGTCGGCGCGGAAGAGCCGGGCCACGTCGGCCCCGGTCGTGGTCGGCAAGGAAGTCTATCTGACGAAGCGCACCGATGATGGCAAGGGGCCTGCCCGCGAGGCCATCGCTGCCCAGGAACGCGACTCCGAGCGACAGGTCTACCAGACCAAGGACAAGATCGCGGCCCACATCGATCGCCAGGTGCAAGCCGACAGCAAGCTGAATGAACTGGGCAAGAACCTCGATGCGGGCAATGGTTTCGGCGGCGGCGCGCCGGCCACCGCCAACGCCCAGGCGGCCAAGCAAAACATCGGCCAGGCCAGCGTCTCCACCATGCAAGCCTGGCAAGGGGCACGCATCCTCAACTACCGCGATCGCAACATCAACTGCATGGGCGACGAGGTGGTCTGCGTCGATCCGAAGACCGGCAAGAACCTGTGGAGCTTCAAGCTCGAAGGCGATCTCAAGAAGGAAGGCGGCATGCTGGCTGCCCCGCCCGCCGCCGCCGGCGGCATGCTCTTCCTGGCCACGCTCAACGGCCAGATCCTGCAGATGGATCCCAAGGAAGGCAAGGTCGTCAAGTCGTACAAGGTGGGCCATCAGAGCCGCTTCCAGCCCGTGATCGTCGACGGCAAGATCTATGTCGGCACGCAGAACGGCAAGGTCGTCTGCGTCGACACCGGCGACAAGCAGTTTACCGGCTGGAATTGCTGGGGCGCGAATGCGGCCCACACCGGGCTCCTGAAGGACAAGTGAGCCAGCAGCGATCCTCGCAAGACGAGAAGCCCGGCTTCGTGCGCGAAGTCCGGGCTTCTTCGTTGCTGGACCATTCCCAGCAGCAACGCTGTTCACGACCTTCCGCCGCCCGCATCCCGCGCGAGAAGCCGTTAATTGGTTTTGCTGGCGCGAGCGATGGGGTAGGATGTCCGCAGTCGGCCGGGCACCCGTCGGCGGCAAGTGCCGCCCGGCCGCCCCATCACTTCCAGCGGGAGCTCAATCATGAAGCGCATCGTGCCGTTGCTGGCGTGCCTGTTCGTCGTGGTAGGCTGCAGCAAGGAGAGCGGCTCCAAGCCGAAAACTCGGCCCGCCACCACCAAGGTGACCGTGAGCAACCTGCTCGACCTCTACCAGAAGCAGGGCGAAGAGGCCGAGAAGTCCTTCAAGTCGAAGTATCTGCGGCTCGACGGCCACCTCGCGCCGGGCAAGTTCGTCAAGCTCGAGGATGGCCGACAGGCCGTCGTCCTGTTCAAGGAGTACATGCTCGAGCCGGGCGAGGACGGCTATGTCTTCTGCATCATCCCCGAAGCGGAGATGGACAACTTCAACTTGCTCAGCAAGGGGGACAAGGCGACCATCGCCGGCAAGTGCGCCGGCAAGCAGGATCCTGTTGCCGGCTCCCCGTTCACCGGGCCGGCGATTGTCCTCGAGGATTGCTGGGTAGACATGAAGCCCTTCACTTGCCCCAAGTGCAAGGAGCAGAGCTTCGTGGTGGAGAGTGCCACGGAGATCATTTGCCCGCACTGCAAGGAGAAGCTGAAGCGGAGCAAGTGAGCAGCCCCAAATGCGCCCGCGGCTGAACGCGGACTGCGTGCGCGGCGTGCGCGGATTCGTGCAACGTCGGTAAACGTGACTATCTGCCGCGACAGATCCGCGAGAATCTGCGCACGCAGTCCGCGTCAATCCGCGGGCGCTTTTGATGGAAGACCTGGTTGCGGCTTCGCCGCGCTGCGTTCAGCCGCGGGCGAATTTGGGCATTTCCTCCTTTGTGGTGAAGGATCAATTTTCATGCAGCCTCAGCAGCAAATCATCGACATGATCAACGCGAACTGGCTCAGCCAGGCCGTCTATGTGGCGGCCAAGCTCAGGATCGCGGATCATCTCCAGGCCGGGCCGCGCAGCGTCGACGAGCTGGCCAGGCTTTCGCAAGCACACGCCCCTGCCCTTTATCGGCTGCTGCGCATGCTCGCCAGCAAAGGCGTCTTCTTCGAAGAAAGCGGCCAGAGTTTCCGTACCACGCCGCTGGCCGACTGCCTCCGTTCCGACGTGCCCGGCTCGCAGTACGGGCTCGCCCTCATGAACGGCGAGGAGCAATACCGTGCCTGGGGCGAGCTGCTGCACAGCGTCAAGACCGGGCAAACTGGCTTCGAAAAGGTCTTTGGCAAGCCGATCTTCGACTATCTCGCCGAGAACCCGGAGGCGGCGGCCACCTTCGACCAGGCGATGGTGGGCGTGCATGGCGCGGAGACGGTCGCCATGCTCGAGGCCTACGACTTCAGTCATGTACGCACCTTCTGCGATATTGGCGGGGGCAACGGCAGCGTGCTCTGCGCGCTACTGCAACACCATCCTGGACTCAAGGGCATGCTGTACGATCTGCCCAACGTCATCGAACGCGCCAAGGGAAACCTGCAGCGGGCCGGCATCGCCGAGCGCTGCCAGTGCGTGGCCGGCTCGTTCTTCGAGTCGGTGCCCGCCGGCGCCGACGCCTACTTCCTCAGACACATCCTGCACGACTGGTACGACGACCGCTGCCTGACGATCCTGAAGAACATTCATGCGGTGCTGCCCGCCGCAGGCAAGGTGCTGGTCTGCGAATATGTCATCCCGCCGGGCAACGACCCCAGCCCGGGCAAGCTGCTCGACCTCACCATGCTGGTCGTGCCCGGGGGCAAGGAACGGACCGAGGCCGAATATCGCGAACTGTTCGCCTCGGCCGGCCTCCGCCTCGAGCGCGTCGTGAACACGCCGGTGGGGGTATCGATTCTGGAAGCGGTGCGCGGTTGATTTTCGCCCCGTTTTCCCCAAGATGACGGAGGAGCAGGCCTAAGCCCAAACTTCAAGGAGACACAGCATGGCTATTGGTTTCAACAAGCCGCTTTACATCCTCCCCTTCGATCATCGTGGCTCGTTCCAGTCGAAGATGTTCGGCTGGAAAGGGAGCCTGACCAAGGAACAGACGGCGGAGATCGCCGCCACCAAGCAAGTGATCTACGACGCCTTCAAGGCCGCGATCGCGGGCGGCGTGCCCAAGGACCGGGCCGGTATTCTCGTCGACGAGCAATTCGGCGAGGCCATCCTGCGCGACGCCGCCAAGAACGGCTACTACACCGCCTGCCCGGCCGAGAAGAGTGGGCAGGACGAGTTCGACTTCGAGTACGGCGACGACTTCGGCAAGCACATCGAAGACTTCAAGCCTACCTTCTGCAAGGTCCTGGTGCGCTACAACCCCGAAGGGGACAAGACGCTCAACGAGCGGCAGACTGCCCGCCTCAAGAAGCTCTCCGACTACCTGCACAGCAAGAACTTCCTGTACATGTTCGAGTTGCTGGTGCCCGCCGAGAAGGCCCAGCTCGACAAGCTGAACGGCGACAAGAAGGCCTACGATCTCGAGCTGCGGCCCAAGCTGATGGTGCAGGCCATCGAGCAGATGCAAGACAAGGGCGTGGAGGCCGACGTCTGGAAGATCGAAGGGCTCGACCGTAAAGAGGATTGCGAGAAGGTCGTGAAGGCGGCCCGCCGCGGTGGCCGCGACCAGGTGGGCTGCATCGTGCTCGGCCGCGGCGAGGACGACAACAAGGTCCGCCTCTGGCTGAAGACTGCCGCCGATGTGCCCGGCTTCATCGGTTTCGCCGTCGGCCGCACCACCTTCTGGGATCCGCTCATCGAATGGCGCGAAAAGAAAACGGATCGCGAGACCGCGGTGAAGCGGATTGCGGCCCTCTATTCCGAATGGGTCAAGCTGTTCGAGCAAGCCAAGAAGTGAAGGTGACCACCAAAGGTAACGCCAAGCGAAAGGGCGCCCTGCACAGCAGGACCGCCCTTCTTGTTTTGGTGCTTCGCGATCAATGCTTGCCGTTGGTCTCGGCGTGCAGGTCGGGCGAGGCCATGTAGCCCTGGGCACGCACGGTGATGATGGCTTCGGGCGTTTTCTTGCCCGAGGGATCGCGCAGCTTGGTGCGGAGACGGGCAATGTGCATGTCGATTGTCCGCGTCTCGACGCCGTGCTGGCTCTGGATGCCCCAGAGACGGCTGAGCAGTTCTTCGCGCGAGACGGCCCGCTCGCGGTGGGCCACAAGGTAGCCCAGGATGGACGTCTCGGTCTCGGAAAGCTCGGTGCGATGACTGGCCGACCAGCGGACCTCGCGGCGACGCAGATCGATGTGGCCATGTCCCAGGCGGGCACAGGGCACATCGGCGGGCCGATCGACGGCGCGACGCAACACCGCTTCAACACGCGCGAGCAGCTCGCGAGCCGAGAACGGCTTGACGACATAGTCGTCTGCCCCCATTTTCAGCCCGCGGACGCGATCGTCTTCGGTTCCCTTGGCCGTGAGGATGATGACGGGCAGGCTCGGCTTGATCTCGCGCAGCTCGCCCAGCACGGTGAGACCGTCTTTCTTGGGCAGCAAGAGGTCAAGGAGCACGAGATCGACCCCGTGGCGGCTGGCTTCCTCGAAGCCAACAGCCCCGTCGGCGGCCTCGATCGCTTCGTAACCGGTTGCCCGC
>JBFWSD010000085.1:0-11596 GCA_050248575.1 Gemmataceae bacterium | reverse complement strand
ACCTGGTCGGCTGTGAACGCTTTGGCATTGACACCGAGTTCGTCGGCGAGCAGAGCTACCATCCGCACCTGTGCCTGGTGCAGGTGGCCGCACCGGATCGGCTCTTCCTGATCGATCCTTTCAGTGTGGGCCCGCTCGATCCCTTCTGGGAGCTGGTCACCGATCCAACCCGCGAAGTGATCGTGCACGCGGGCCGCGAGGAAGTTCGCCTCTGCAAACTCTGGAGCGGGCGGGCTCCCACCAGGCTGGTCGACCTGCAAATTGCCGCCGGGCTTGCGGGCTACCTCTATCCGCTCGGCCACGCTTCGCTCGTCAACCAGGTGCTGGGCAAGAACCTCGCCAAGGGGGAGACGCTCACCGAGTGGCGCGACCGCCCGCTCACCCGCGCGCAGATCCGCTATGCCCTCGATGACGTGCGTTACTTGCTGCCCTGCTGGCAAGTGCTGGGCAAGCGGCTCGACGACCGCAACCGCATGGACTGGGCCCGCGAGGAGTTCGATCGCCTGGCGGGCCACTTCGAGCCCGACGAGCCCGGCGAACCGGAAGTGGAGCGCTGGCGCAAGCTGCGCGGGCTCGGCTCGCTCGATCGCCGCAAGCTGGCCCTCGTCCGCGCTCTCCATCGCTGGCGCGAAGAGACGGCCGAGAAAAAAAACCGCCCGGCGCGAGCCATCTGCCGCGACGATCTCCTCGTCGAGATCGCCAAGCGCAATCCCAGCAAGGAACGCGACCTGCACGTGGTCCGCGGGCTGCCCCGCCGCGACCTGGCCGAGATCCTCAAGGTCGTCGAGGATGCGCGGGCGCTGCCCATCGATCAGTGCCCGCGCGTGCTGGAACGCGAGCAGGACCCGCCCCAGGTGGCCATGCTCACCGGCATCCTCAATGCCGTCCTTGGCGACTGGAGCGCGCGGCAACACATCGCCAGCAACATCGTGGCCACCAGCACGGACCTGAAACTCCTGGTCCGGGCCAAGATGGCGGGCAAGAACCTCGGCGACGAATCGCTGCTCACCACCGGCTGGCGCAAGCAACATGTGCTGCCCTTGCTGGACGATATACTCGAGGGCCGCCGCACCGTTCGCGTCGCCAATCCCAGGGGCGACGCCCCTCTCGACGTCTCTGATTGACGTCCCCCCCTCGCCAAGTCACCTGGCTTCTTCCTTCCGGCGGCGCATCGGCTATCATGGGGCGAAAGATCACCGATCCACTTGGTGGGAGTCCTGCCGATGCCTCTCCTCCGCAATGTCCTGGTCACCGTCCTGGTCCTGGTTGGTTCCCCGGCGTTGGGCGCCGAGAACTGGCCCGAGTACATCCTCGCTCACTACACCAAGTACGAGTACAAGATCCCGATGCGCGACGGCAAGAAACTCCACACGGCCGTCTTCGTCCCCAAGGACGACAGCAAGACCTACCCGATCCTGATGACGCGTACGCCGTACAGTTGCAAGCCGTACGGGGTCGACGAGTACCCGGCCAAGCTCGGGCCGTCCACCCTCTTCATCAAGGCGGGCTACATCTTCGTCAAGCAAGACGTGCGCGGCCGCTGGATGTCGGAAGGCACCCACGTCAACATGCGTCCCCATCTGGCCAAAAAGAACGGCCCGGACGACTTCGACGAGAGCACCGATACCTACGACACCATCGACTGGCTGCTCAAGAACGTGAAGGGGCACAACGGCAAGGTCGGGCAATGGGGCATCTCTTATCCCGGCTTCTACACCGCCGCCGGCATGATCGATGCTCATCCGGCCTTGAAGGCGGTCACGCCGCAGGCCCCCATCGTCGACTGGTTCGTGGGCGACGACTGGCACCATAACGGCGCCTTCCAGATGCCGCACGCCTTCAACTTTCTGGCCCGTTTCGGGCGGCCCCGGCCCGAGCCGGTCAAGAAGTTCGAGCACGTCTTCGATTACGGCACCGAGGACGGCTACGACTTCTACCTGCGCATGGGCCCGCTGCCCAACGCCAACAAGCTGCATTTCAAGGACGACGTGGCTTTCTGGAAAGAAGTGATGGCCCACGGCAACTACGACGAGTTCTGGCAGGCGCGAAACTTGCGGCCCCACCTGAAGAACATCAAGCCCGCCGTGATGACCGTGGGGGGCTGGTACGATGCCGAGAACCTGTTCGGCGCCATGGAAGTCTATCGCAACGTGGAAGCCACCTCGGGCAAGAACACCAACCTCATCGTCATGGGCCCGTGGCGGCACGGCGGCTGGAACTTCGAGGAAGGCACCCACCTCGGCGACGTCAAGTTCAACGCCAAGACCTCGCTCTACTATCAGGAGAAGATCGAGTTCCCCTTCTTCGAGTATCACCTGAAGAACCAGGGCTCTTTCAATCATCCCGAGGCGTGGATGTTCGAGACCGGCACGAACCAGTGGCGCAAATACGAAACCTGGCCGCCCAGGACCGCGCAGGCGAAGACGCTCTATCTGCGCGAGAAGGGGGAGCTGGCCTTCGAGCCCCCCGCGAGTGTCCGCGAGAGCTTCGACGAGTACACCAGCGATCCGGCCAGGCCGGTGCCCTATCTCGACCGGATCGTGATCGGCATGGATTACACGTACATGACGGCCGACCAGCGTTTCGCGGCGCGGCGGCCCGACGTGCTGGTCTACCAGACCGAGGTGCTCGAACGCGACCTGACGCTGGCGGGCCCGATCAAGGTCACGCTGCACGTGTCCACCACGGGCACCGACGCCGACTTCATCGTCAAGTTGATCGACGTCTACCCCGACGACTACCCCGACCCCAAGCCGAACCCGAAGGGCGTGCGCATGGGGGGCTACCAGCAACTGGTCCGCGGCGACGTCATGCGCGGCAAGTTCCGCAAGAGCCTGAGCAAGCCGGAGGCATTCGTGCCCGGCGAGCCCGCCGAGGTGAGCTTCCTCTTGCAGGACGCCTACCACTGCTTCCGCCCGGGCCATCGCCTGATGGTCCAGGTGCAGAGTAGCTGGTTCCCGCTCATCGACCGCAATCCGCAAACCTTCGTGGACATCTACAACGCCAAGGAATCGGACTTCCAGAAATCGACCCAGCGCGTGTATCGCTCGAAGGAGTTGCCCAGTCGGCTGGAAGTGCGCGTGCTGCCCTGAGGGCGAGAGATGAACCAGGCGAGTTAGTTCTTGGCGCTATTCGCGAGTCCCTGCAATCAGATCTGTCGCGCAACCACGCGAAAGACGACTTCGATACCGGCAAGGATGCGTTCGAGCGGGTAGCGATCGGCTGGCATCCCCATTCCTCTTGGATGGATCCTCGGCACGAGGAGACCGCTCGCAGCCTTGGATAGACCGCGAGCGGCAACTCGCCTCGCGCTGGAGTTAGCCGCTGATCTTCTTGAGGGCGTTCTGGGCGGCCTCGCGAATGACGGCCCGGCCGTCGCCGGCGGCCTTCTTGAGGGCAGGCACCGCGGGGGCAGCGTCGTCGCCCATCTTGCCCAGCTCGCGGATCGCGAGCAGGCGGACCTCGACGAGGGGCTCGTTTTCGACGCAGCGGGCCAGGGCGGGCACCGATTCCTTGCCCAGGCTGGCAATCGTCTGCACGGCGTGCCCGCGCACGAACTCGTCCGGATCCGGGCCAACAGCCGGTTCTGCCTTGGAATCGCCATTCAGGATGGCGGCCAGCTTGGGCAGCGCGGGCCGCGCGGGCTCGCCAATCTTG
The DNA here is from genome assembly GCA_050248575.1 of Gemmataceae bacterium. Taxonomy (GTDB): domain Bacteria; phylum Planctomycetota; class Planctomycetia; order Gemmatales; family Gemmataceae; genus JBFWSD01. The sequence goes on along the minus strand of JBFWSD010000085.1, from coordinate 7,939 downwards.
CCGAGGGCCAGCACGGCCCAGCGGCGGACGTTTTCGTCATTGTCGCCGAGCGCGGCGATCAGCCCGGTGGCGGCGCCGGCCGCATCTTTGCCAAGGTTGTTGAGGACCTCGGCGGTCTTGGCCCGCACGGCGGCCGAATCGTCCTTGGCGACCATGTTGTTGAGCTGATCGGGGACAGCCAGCGCCGCCGACTTCGGCCCCAGCTTGAAGAGCGTGACCACTCCCTGGAAGCGAACCTTGGCATCCGGGTCTTTGAGGCTGGTAAGCACGGCTTCGAGAACATCATTGGGATCAGCGCCGATGAGGCCGAGCGATTCGACGGCGGCCTGCCGCACGGGGGCGGCCTTGTCCTTGACCGCGGTGGCCAGCGCGGAGGCGGACGACTTCCCCTTGGTGCCGAGCTTGCCAAGGGCCGCGGCGGCGGTGGCCCGTACCTGGTCGGCCTTGTCGCTCTTGACCGATTCGGCCAGCGCGGAGGCAGCGTCCTCGGCGTCTTCGCCCATCTGGCCCAGCGACTGCGCCGCCAGCGTGCGAATCTCGACCGATTCGTCGGTGCGAAGTGCCTTGGCCACCGCGGGCACCACGCCGCGGATCTTCGGCCCGTAGATCTCCATCACCAGCAAGGCGCCCCGGCGCATCTTGAAGGCGGATTCCTTGTCGTGCAGCATCTTGATCCACTCGGAAAGCTTGCGCTTGCCGAACTCGGGATCATCGTCGTCGCCGCGGGCTGCGGGGGCAAAGGCGAGTGTCGCCGCCAAGAGGGCCAAGAAGATCCGACGCATGACCTGTCCTCCGTCGAAGGGGCCGATACACCTCGCATGATACCCGCAGCCGCCCAGAGTCTCAACCAGCCAGCAGCCTTTGTTCGGCATTCTCACACGAACTTCCGATCTACCGGTTCAAATCGAACACTCAACATCGAACGCCCAACATCGAACAGAAGTGGGGGGCCTCGACACTCACAACCGGTTGTACCCTAGACCCGACGAGCTAAGATAACTCTCATAACCAAGATTCTCCGATGAGGAACGGATTTCTCCCCACCGAACCCCGCGAGGACGCCATGACTCTTCTCTATACCGATCCCTTGTTCCTGAAACACGAAACCGGGCAACATCCCGAATGTGCCGACCGCCTGCGTTCCATCAGCAAGATGCTCGACAAGACCGGTCTCGACAAGAAGTGCACGGCCGGCACCTACAAGCCGGTCGACGAGGAGGTGGTGACCACGCTGCATTCGGCGCGGCAGCTCGAAACGGTAAAGCAGCTTGTCGCCAAGGGGGGCGGGCGGATCGATCCGGATACGGTGGTCAGCCCGCATTCGCTGCAAGCCGCGCTGGCTGCCACCGGCGCTTGCGTGGCGGCGGTCGATGCCGTGCTGGACGACAAGGCCAAGAACGCGTTGTGCCTGGTGCGGCCTCCGGGCCATCATGCCACGCCGACACGGTCGATGGGTTTTTGCCTGTTCAACCAGGTAGCCCTGGCGGCGCGGCATGCGCGCGTCAATCGCAAGCTCGATCATGTGCTGATCGTCGATTTCGACGTTCATCACGGCAATGGCACACAGGACATCTTCTACGAAGATCCGACGGTGATGTTCCACAGCATTCATCGTTACGGCGGCGGCTTCTATCCGGGCACCGGCGCCGCCGACGAGACGGGCCGCGGCAAAGGCCTCGGCTACACGCTCAATACCGCGGTGAAGTTCGGCACGCCGCGCAAGGATTTTCTGGCCCGCTTCGAAACCGATCTGGAAAAGGCGGCCGACAAGCTCAAGCCCGAGCTGGTCCTGCTCAGCGCCGGCTTCGACGCCCACGGCAAGGACCCGATCGGTTCGCTCGGGCTGCAGACCGAAGACTTCGGCGAATTGACCAAGCTCGTCATGCAAGTGGCCGACACGCATGCCAAGGGCCGGCTCGTGAGCTGCCTCGAGGGGGGCTACAACCTCGACGCCCTGGCCGAATCGGTCCAGGCACACCTGGAAGAACTGCTGAAGAAGTAATGGACGAACTCATCGACCGCATCGTTGGCTTCTTGCGCGCGGCGCGCAGCATCTTGTTCATCACCGGAGCAGGCATCTCGGCCGATTCCGGGCTGCCCACCTATCGCGGCGTGGGCGGCCTGTACAACTCAGGCCAGACCGAAGAAGGCATGCCTATCGAGGTGCTCCTCTCGGGGCATGTCTTCCAGACCCGGCCACAACTCACCTGGAAGTACCTGAGCCAGATCGAACAAGCCTTGCGCGGCGCCGCGTGCAATCGCGGCCATCAGGTCATTGCCGAGATGGAACGCCACTTCGAACGGGTCTGGGTGCTCACGCAGAACGTGGATGGGCTGCATCACCTGGCGGGCTCACAAAACGTCATCGACATCCACGGCGACATGCACGAGCTGATCTGTACGCGTTGCAGCTTTCGCGAGCGGGTGACCGACTACTCGGACCTGACTTTCCCGCCGCGCTGCCCGGATTGTGCCGGGCTGCTGCGGCCCGAAGTAGTGTTGTTCGGCGAAATGTTGCCCGCCCGGCAACTGACTGTACTCTACGACCAGCTCGATGCCGGCTTTGACCTGGTCTTCAGCATCGGCACCAGCAGCGTGTTCCCCTACATTGCCGAGCCCGTGGAACGAGCCCACCGGGAAGACAAACCCAGCGTGGAGATCAACCCCGACAAGAGTGAGGTCTCGGAGCTGGCGACCATCCGGCTGCCCCTGGGGGCCGCTGCTGCCCTCGAGACGATCTGGCAGCGCTTCCGCGCCTGACGTTCGCTCATCAGGTCCATTTGCTTTCTCGAATCCTCCTTCCTAAGAAACAGATTGAGCGCCCGAGGGGGGCGGAATCAGAAGGAGGATGCCGTGCACGGAACGCGGTCCCGTTCGCGCTTGTGGGTGTGGCTGCTGCTGATCGCCGTGAGCCTGGTCTTTCAACTGACCATGGGGCAGAGAAGTTTGCCCGCCGCCGACGGTGAACGTGCCTCCGGCCAGCATGCCGACGGTGAAAAACACCCCAGTGGCGGCCATTCCGATCCCATCGCGCCCATCCTGCTCGGCATCGTGCTCATTCTCTTCCTGGCCAAGCTGGGCGGTGATGTCTTCGAGCGCATCAAGATGCCCGCCGTGCTTGGCGAGCTCACCGTGGGAGTGCTGCTCGGCAACTTCGCCTTGATGACGGGCAGCCACGTGCTCGACTTCCTGCATCCGCCCCCCGGCGGGATCGCTGTTGACCCTTACAACCCGGGCGCTGTCTTGAAGATGCTGGCAGGCATTGGCGTGATCCTGCTGCTCTTCGAGGTCGGGCTGGAATCCACCGTGGCCGACATGATGAAGGTCGGCGTGACCTCCTTCATCGTGGCGGTACTGGGCGTGGTCGCGCCGATGGGACTGGGCTGGCTGGTGGCCTGGCTGGTCATTCCCGAAGCGGGCTGGCAAGCCCACGTGTTCATTGGCGCCACGCTGTGTGCCACCAGTGTCGGCATCACGGCCCGTGTGCTGCGCGACCTGGGCCGCAGCCAGCAGCGCGAGTCGCAGATTATCCTGGGCGCCGCGGTCATCGACGACGTGCTCGGCCTGCTGGTGCTGGCCATCGTCTCCGGCATCATCCAGCAAGGGGCCGACCTCGACGTGCTGGACCTGGTACGCATCGTGGTGTTCGCATTCGGTTTCCTGGCCGGGGCGGTCTTGCTGGGGACGCGCGTGTTTGCCCGCCCGCTCTTCAAGATGGCCAGCTATCTGCAAGGGCACGACCTGCTCGTCCCCACCTCGCTCGTGGTCTGCTTCGGCTTTTCCTGGCTGGCCAACCTGGTCGGGCTGGCGCCGATCGTGGGGGCATTCGCGGCCGGCCTGATTCTCGAACACGTTCACTATCGCGAGCTCGGCGCCAAGGAACATCACGATCTGGAAGAGGCGCTCAAACCACTGACCGCGATGCTGGTGCCGATCTTTTTCGTGCAGATGGGCATTGGCGTCGACTTGCGGAGTTTTGCCGAGCCTTCGGTGTGGGGGCTGGCCGCCGGCATCACGGTGGTGGCGATCATCGGCAAGCAAGCCTGTGCCCTGGGCGTGCGCGAACCGGGCCTGAACGCCACCGCCGTCGGCCTGGGCATGATCCCGCGCGGCGAGGTGGGCCTGATCTTCGCCGACGTGGGCCGCGGGCTGGTGGCCAACGGCCAGCCGGTGGTCGATACCAACACGTACTCGGCCGTGATCGTCATGGTGTTGATCACGACGATGGTGACGCCGCCGCTCTTGAAGTGGTCGATGGTGCGCGGCGCCCAGCCCGTCGAGGATCCGACCGAAAGCGCGATCAAGGAAATGGAAGTGCCCAAGGCCGATGAAGACCGGCCAGCTCCGGAAAGTAGCGAGGAGAAAGCCGAATCTTGAAGACAGCCTGCTCTTGACAGAGGCGGCCGGAATGTCTCATGCTAACGCTATTGTAATGTGACTGGCGGAAACTCTGACGCATGAGCAGATGCCTTACGAGGTTAGGTGAGAAGTTGCCAGGTTCGATCCGCCCGCTGCTGGTGCTGGCAGTGACGGTCGGGCTGATGCTCGGGGTCTGCGCCGGGCAACCGCGCCTCCGCGCCGGGCTGGCTGCGCTCGCCGCCGCCACCGAGGAGGAAGAGACTCCTTCACGCAATGAAACCGAGCAAGACGAGATCTCGATCACGCTGTCTTCAGGCAAGGTCCGACAGCTCACGATTCCAGCCGCGGACCAGCCCATCGCAACACGTCGTCATGACCGCTGTGCCAACCTCGGGCTAATCCCTGCCGAGCCAACCACCGTAGCCCATTCGCGCAAGAACGGCATCGGCGCCCCACTTCGCTGTTAGCCGCCACCAGACACCACCAGTACTGCTACGTCCTGACTTCGTAGCGCCCGGCGCGCCGATGTCATACGTCCCTTTCGTTGGGTTGGGTTGGCGAGCTAGCAGGGGAGATCATGGAAAACACGCACGAACCGGTCGAGAACCGAACCGAAGCGGAAGGTGGGCTGCTGACCACTTCGCGCAAGGATGCGCTGGCAAGCGTGGTGGTGTTCCTGGTGGCGTTGCCCCTGTGCATGGGCATCGCGATGGCGTCGGGAATGCCGCCAGCGGCGGGCATCGTCACTGGTATCGTCGGTGGCCTGCTGGTGGGCTTCCTCTCGGGCAGCCCGCTCCAGGTGAGCGGCCCGGCGGCTGGCCTCGCGGTCATCGTCTGGGAACTCGTGCAGACGCACGGCGTCGAGATGCTGGGAGTCGTCATCTTCATCGCCGGTGTGATCCAGTTCGTTGCCGGGCTACTGCGGCTCGGGCAATGGTTTCGCGCGGTTTCTCCCGCCGTGATCCAGGGAATGCTGGCCGGCATCGGCGTGCTCATCTTCGCCAGCCAGTTCCACATCATGGTGGATGATGCCCCCAAGGGAAGCGGGGTGGACAACCTCCTCTCCATTCCGGACGCGGTCTACAAGGGCATCATCCCCTTCGACAACAGCAAGCATCACCAGGCTGCCTACATCGGCCTGCTGACGATTGTGATCCTGGCCATGTGGAAATGGCTGCCCAAGAAGGTCCAGCTGATCCCGGGGCCGCTGGTCGGTATTGTCTTTGCCACCGTGATGGCCACCTGGGTCGAAGCGCCAATCCAGCGGGTGATCATGCCCGAAAACTTCTTCGATGCCATCCGCACGCCGCACTGGATCACCGTCTTCGAACACGAGAATCTCTGGCTGCTCCTGGGGGCGGGCGTTTCCGTGGCGTTCATTGCCAGTGCCGAGACCTTGCTATGTGCCACGGCCGTGGATCAGATGCACACCGGGCCGCGCACCCAGTACGATCGCGAGTTGACCGCCCAGGGCGTGGGCAACACCATCTGCGGCCTGCTTGGCGCCTTGCCGATGACCGGCGTGATCGTGCGCAGCTCGGCCAACCTGGAAGCCGGCGCGAAGAGCCGTCTCAGCACCATCCTCCACGGGCTGTGGCTGTTGATCTTCGCGGCTCTCCTGCCCTGGACGCTGGCGTATGTGCCCACGGCCAGCCTGGCGGCACTGCTCGTGTACACGGGCTACAAGCTCATGAACCCGAAGGCGGTCAAGATGCTCCAGCATTACGGCTGGACCGAGGTGGGCATCTATGCGGCAACCGTGATCATGATCGTGATCACCGATCTGCTCACGGGGGTGCTGGTCGGCATCGGCCTGTCGGTCGTGAAATTGCTGGCCCGCTTCTCGCACCTGTCCGTGCATCTGCGCACCAAGGACGGGCGAACCACGCTCTATCTGAGCGGAGCGGCGACATTCATTCGCCTGCCCAAGCTGGCGGCGGCGCTTGAAAGGGTACCCTCCGGCACCGAACTGCACGTCAAGTACGACGGGCTGACCTACATCGATCATGCCTGCATCGATTTGCTCGCGAGCTGGCAGAAACAGCACGAGGCGGGCGGCGGCCAACTCATCATCGACTGGGACGGCCTGCAAGCTCGCTTTCACGAGTTTCCACGCCGCACCAGGACCGCCGACCTGTCGCGCGTGTCGTGGAGCGATCGGTCCCGATCCGAAAAGCGGCCCTCGAAAGACAGCCGCGAACGCTACCTGGGCTAACGATCAGGAAACGACGATGGCTTGCGGGCCGCGCGGATCGGCTTGCTCCACGGCGCGGGCCAGCCTGCGGATGGCTTCGCCGATCTGTTCGATGGGCACCACGCCAAAGCTGAGCCGGGCCTCGTGCCGCGGCACGGTCGACACGCCGTTTTCTACATAGCAGAAGCAGCCCGGCACATAGAGCACGCCTTCGCGCAGGGCCGCCCGCATCAACTCGCTCTCGGGGCCCGTGTCCACATCCGCGGGGAACGTCAGCCACACATACAGTCCGCCCGCTGGATGCGTCCAGCGCACCGGCCCCTTGGTGCCAAACTCTTTCTCGAGTGCCACCAGTACCGCATCGCGCTTGCGGCGATAGACGTCACAGAGTTCTTCGACGTGCTGCCCGTAGGCGCCGGTCTCGAGCAAACGGTCGAGCAGGTGCTGTGTGAGATTGCTGGACCCGAAATCGTGATTGCCCTTGAGCCGGATCAGGGGCTGCACCAGCTCATTCGGCAGGATGCCGTAGCCCGTCTTGAGTCCGGGGGCCAGCGGCTTGGAAAAGGTCATGGCCGTGATGACGTATTCATTGCTGGTGTCGAAACTCTTGATGCTGGGCAGGTCGCGGCCCTCGTAGCGCAGCTCGCGATAGGCCGCGTCTTCCAGGATCAGGATGCGTTGCTTCTTGCTGAAACGGCGGGCCAGCTCCACCAGGTGCTGCCGCCGTTCGAGCGAAAGCGTGCGGCCGCTCGGGTTCTGAAAGTAATCGCACACGTAGATCATGCGCAGCCGCCGCAACTCGCCCGTGTGCTCGAGGTTGTCGAGCAGCGTTTCCAGCTCATCGGTGCGCATGCCGTCTTCATCCATGGGCACGCCAAGCGTTCGCACGCCCATGCTGTCGAGGGTCCCCTGGTAAACAAAGTAAGATGGTGCTTCGGTGATGACGAGATCGCCCGGATCGAGCAGCATCTCGCCAAGCAAGTAAAGCAGTTGCTGCGAACCGGTGGTGACCACGACATTGTCGGCAGTCAAGGACAGTTCCCCGGGCTGCACGCCATCGAGCCGGCAGACGTGATTCAGGAGCTTCTCGCGCAGCGGAGCGTAGCCGTGCGTGGTGCCGTATTGCAGCGCTGCCTGGGCGCGGTCGGGCCGCGCCAGCAGATGATCGAATGCTTCCTTGATCTCGGCCCCGGGCAGCGACAGCGGATCGACCAGCCCGGCGGCCAGGCTGATCAGCCGGGGGTTCTCGATGGCCTGCTACATGAAGTAGCTGATCGGCTGGTCCTTGGTCTCGAGCGACCTGGCCGAGAAACGCACGTCCGCTGCCCGTGTGGACATGATGCTCCCTCTTTTTCTGGTACGCGGGGTTCTCCTTCATTATAGCGA
>JBFWSD010000084.1:0-11721 GCA_050248575.1 Gemmataceae bacterium | reverse complement strand
CATCGCGCTTCACCCTCGGCCAGAGCCTGGGCGGCAAGATCTCTCCGCACCTGGCCCTGCTCGATCAGGTGGGCATCGCGATTGCGGAAAAGCCCCCCTTCACGTTGACGGTGAAGCTGGAGCCCGCCGAATCCGCGCGCGGGCAGAATGTCAACCTGACCGTGACCGCCAAGCGGGCCGCCGGTTTCGACGACCAGATCAATCTGGCCCCGCTCGGCTTGCCCCCCAACGTCAAGTTCCAGCCCAAGCCGATCGCCAAGGGGCAGAACGAATTCAAAGGGCCGATCAACATCGCCGCCAACGCGCCGTTCGGCGATTACCCGCTCAGCTTCGTCGGCACCGCCAAGGACAAGACCAAGACCTATGTGGTGTCGGCAGCTCCGGGCAGCCTGGTCATTTCGCCTCCCTTCGAGCTTTCCATCGACCCGAAGGACATCAAGCTCGCGCAGGGAGACAAGATCAAGCTGAAGGTGTCGGCCAAGCGGCTGCTCAATTACAACGGCCCGATCGAGCTGAGCTTGCAGAAGCTGCCCAACGGCGTGAGCGCGGGCAAGGCGACCATCGCCGCCGGGCAGAACAGCGTCGAGGTGGAGCTGGCGGCGGCCCCCAACGCGCAGGTCGGCGACAAGAAGGATGTCAGCATCGTCGGCAACGCCACGGGCATCAAGCAACAGCACAGCTCGTCCGACTTCAACATCAACGTGATGAAGAAGTGAGACGACCGGAACCGAGGACCCCGCTGTGAGCCTGACCATCCGTGGGTGTTGGCGGTGGCCATGGCCATGAAGATCACCAAGATCAGTGCCGATTACCGCCGGGCCGGCGCAATGACCGCAGCGCTTGAAGCGCGAGGAAGGAATCCGCATGCAGCAATCCGAACGACATCCGCCCGGGCTGGCCGTCCTCTTCTTCACCGAAATGTGGGAGCGCTTCAGCTTCTACTCGATGGTGGCCCTGTTCACGCTCTACTTGCAGAATCCCGTCGACGGCTTCGGCTGGACCAAGGCGCAGGCCACGAGCCTCTATGCCAACTACATCATGTTCGTGTATGCCAGCCCGCTGATCGGGGGCTGGCTCGCCGATAGGAAGATCGGCTACCGCCGCGCCGTCATGCTGGGCGGGCTGTTCTTCATGGCGGGCCACTTGCTCCTGTCGTTCCGCTCCCTGCCCGTCGTTTATGCGGCGTTGACCTGCCTGGTGATCGGCAACGGTTTCTTCAAACCCAATGTCTCCACCATGGTGGGCAACCTCTACCCCGAGGGCAGCCACCTCAAGGATCGGGCTTACAACATTTTCTACATGGGCATCAACGTGGGCGCCTTCATGGCCCCTCTGGTGGCCGAGTTCGTCAAATCCATCTGGGGCGTACATGCCGCCTTCGCGGTGGCGGCCATCGGCATGCTCATCTCGATCAGCATCCTGTGGCGCTTCAAGCATTACGTGGAAGATCCGGCGCGGCAGCAGCAGCCCTCCGCCGATCCCGATCCGGGCCACGAACCGGTGCTCGATCCGGCCCTCGATCCGCCTCCCGGCCCGGCCCCCACGCCGCGGGCCATCGATCAGGTCCCCGACACCACACGCATCGGCGCCCTCATCGTCATCTTTGCCACCGTCATCGTCTTCTGGATGGTCTTCCATCAGAACGGCTCGACGCTGCTTTACTGGGCCGACAACAACACCGACTGGACCTTCCAGGGCACCTTCGACTGGGAGCCCTCGGGCACCATCTCGCACGCCATCAATCCCTTCTGGGTCATCACGCTCAGCTTCCCGCTGGTCTGGTTCTGGAAATGGCTGGACGGTAGGGGGCTGGAGCCTTCCACGCCGATGAAGATGACCTTCGGCATGTTCCTGGTGGGGGGCTCGTTTTTCTTGCTCTATCTCGCGGCCCTGCGGGGCGAAGCGACCGCCCCCAGCAGCGACCCCAACAAGTTCGAGGTCTCGCCGCTGTGGCTGATCAGCGCCTACTTCGTGATGACGCTGGGCGAGCTTTGCCTGTCGCCGATGGGGCTGTCGCTGGTCTCCAAGGTGGCCCCGCAACGCATGCGCGGGCTGCTCATGGGAGGCTGGTTCGTCGCCACTGCCATCGGCAACAAACTGACCATGATCGGCGTTTACTGGGACCGCTGGCTGCACTCGAGCTTCTTCGCCATTCTCGGCGCGATGGCCGTGGCCACCGCCATCTTCCTGCTCCTCATCATGAGGCCCTTGAAGCGGGCCATGCCCGGCGTGTGAACGTGACAAGAGGCCCGCTGCTGGTGCCAGTCAGGGCTGGCGACAGACAAGCCTGACACGATCTTCGACCGCCAAGCGAGCATAATACAGTTAAACGCGCTGATAATGCGCCGTTCGTACGCACGGGCCGTCCGGGACGCTTGCACACTCGCTATGTCAGCAACTTTTAGGATAACGCTCTGCCAGCAATGACTTGTGACGAATGCACAAACCCCTTCGGTGTGCAAGCCAGACTGACGAGGCACTGCTCATGAACCAAGCGGAACTTGCCCGCACGCGCCGGCGGCGGCGCCGACTGATCGTCGGAGTCATCCTGACCGCCATCGGCATGGTCGGGCTGTTTGTCGTTAACGGCCTGGTGCTCGGCCATGGTGAGACGCCCTATCTGCGCTCGACGAACCACGCGGTGGCGGAGACCGACAAGCCCACGGTCAAGATCCTCGCGTACAACATCGCCAAGTGCTTCGTGCACCCGGGCGGCGTCCGCTTTGAGAAAAAGAGCGTGGTGGCCGGGCGGGTCGAGCAACTGGCCGCCGTCATTCGCGCCGAGCAGCCCGACCTGGTCTTCCTCAGCGAGGCCATTCTCGAATGCACGCCTTGCCCGGTGAACCAGGTACAGTCGCTGGCCGAACAGACGGGCATGCACTCGTGGTGCTTCGGCGAGAACTTCAATGTCGGGCTGCCCTTCTTTCGCATGATCAGCGGCAATGCCATCCTGTCGCGCGGACCGCTCGAGCCGGTGGCCAACCCGTCACTGGCGGGCCGCCGCCCCTTCTATGCGCCGAAGAACAACCGCCGCGTCCTCTGGTGCCAGACGAACATCGCGGGCCGCCCGATCCTGCTCGCCTCCATTCACAACGACTCCTTCAACCTGGACAACAACCGGAAACAGCTGGAGCAGATCCTGGCGTACGCCGGCCCGCGCGAGGCAATCCTCGCGGGCGACTTCAACGCCGAACCCGACGATGACTCCATCCAGCTCGTGAAGCAGTCGGGCCAGTTCAGCGGCGTCTTCGCGGGGCACAAGACGTTTCCGTCGGATCGGCCCGCCCGGCAGATCGACTTCATCTTTGCACCTGCAAGCTGGGAACTGGTGGAGTATCGCGTGCTGGAGAGCGAAGTGTCGGATCATCGGCCCGTGGTGTCGGTGTTCCGGCCACGTTGATCAGGTGTTGTGTCGGATGCGATAGAGAGTGCCCGTGAACTGTGTTTCGTCATCCAGTTGCTCGACCACGGGTTCGGCATCGCAGTAGAGTTCGTGATCGCGCAGTGCTTCGTAGATGCGAAGTGACGGGGTGCGATCGCCGTCAGTCCACAGACACAGGCCGCCGGGCTGCAACACGCGCTGGACCAGCGCAGCCAGCGGATCGAGGAGGTCGTCCTCGTAAGAAATGTCGGAGCCGAGGATCAATGGTACGCGCAACTCGGCGGGAGGCTCGCGCCAGTCGAGCCGGCATAGCGAGAAGTTGTCGAGGCGATTGAGACGTGCGTTGTAGCCCGCAAACGAGAGGGCCGCGGACTCGAGGTCGCTGAAAATCGTGTGGTACCCGCGTGCCAGGGCGGCCAGCCCGCCCAGGCCAAGACCGCAGCCCAGCTCGAGCGCGCTACCTTCGGCGGGCAGGCCTTCATCCTCGAGCACGATCCGCGCCAGGCTGCGTGCCATCGGCCACAGCTTGCTCCAGTAGGGCTCGATCAGGACGCTGGCGTTCAGTTCCTGGCCCGATGGATAGGCCAGCGTGAACGAGCGCGGCCCGATGCGGATCGTTGCACGCGGCGAGGCGGCCAGCTCTCCTTCCGTCATTTGCGTGCCTTTGCCTTGGCCTTCCTGGTCGCGTGAGCCTTGCCGTTGGCGGAAGGAGCGGGCTGATCGTGAATGTGTCGCTGGCCCCAGGGGATCGGCATCGTTGGCGCCTTGCGATGTCGCTCGCGCCGCCGATCCGGAGGCCGGCTGCCGAACCAGGTCACGAAGCGGGCGAGTTGCTTGACCGCCTCTTCGTAGGCGCGCTTGCCCTTTTCGGCGGTGGCGAGTTCGGCCTCGCCCAGCACGCCGGTCTCGGAGTAACTGCTGGTCCAGGAGACCTTGGTGGCTGGCCCGTGGCCGAACAGGTCCACGTACATGAACGGACTCTCTTCTTCATTGAAGGAGATGGTGCCGCTCTTGATCTGGTCCTTGCGGACGTTGTCGCCGTCAAGATAGAGATAAAGCGAAGTTTCCAGCTCGCAGGCATGAGCGCAGCCCCCGGGGAACTTGCTCTCGCGCCAGCTCGGCAAGAACTTCTTGTCGACGGTGAGGAGCTGCCACCAGGCGGCCAGGATGCACTCGGCGTCGGTCTCGAGGTTGGTACGGCGGGCCACCAGGTCGAGGTTCGGCATGTTCGAGCCGTGCCCGTTGAGCAAGACGATCTTCTTGAAGCCGTGGTAGGCCAGCGATTTGGTGATATCGAGCACGTGGTGCATGAAATGCTCGAAGTCGTTATTGATGGTGCCCGGGAAGTCCATGACGTGGCCGGTGTAGCCGTAGGCCACGGTGGGGAGGACCAGCATCTTGTCGGGGACTTGCCGGCCCGCGCCGCGGGCAATCTCGGTCGGGCAGATCAGATCGACGTCGAGGGGCAAATGCGGCCCGTGCTGTTCGACGGCGCCGCACGGCACCACGCACACCTTGCCCATTTCGATGGCGTCGTTGATCTCGGGCCAGGTCAGCTTCTCGTAGCGATACTCGGTAGCGGCTCGGCTTTTCATGGTGCCCTCCCCCAAAGTGCTCTTCCTCGAAAGACCGGTATGAGGGTAAGCTTTCCCGACGAGCCCGACAAGTATAGAGCTGGCAGCGCGTGTGTCATGTTCCACTGCACGGTTGCGGGATGCGCTGTCCCTAGACACGGAGGTAGCACATGAAGGGCATCATCCTTGCCGGAGGGAAAGGGACCCGGCTTTACCCGCTCACGCTCGGCGTCAGCAAGCAGCTCCTGCCCGTGTACGACAAGCCGATGATCTACTATCCGCTGTCGATGCTGATGCTGGCGGGCATCCGCGATATCCTGGTCATCAGCACGCCGGATGATCTGCCCCAGTTCCGCAAGCTCTTGCGCGACGGCGACCAGTTCGGCGTACATTTCGAGTACGCCGAGCAGGCCGAACCGCGCGGGCTGGCCGATGCCTTCCTGGTCGGCGCTGACTTCGTGGGCCACAGGCCCGCCTGCCTGATCCTGGGCGACAACATCTTTTACGGACACCACCTGGCCGAAGTCATGCAGCGGGCCGCCAGCCTCCGCCGCGGCGCCACCATCTTCGCCTACCCAGTCAAGGACCCCGAGCGCTACGGCGTGGTCGAGTTCGACGAAGCGGGCCGTGCCCTCTCCATCGAAGAGAAGCCGAAACAGCCCCGCTCTCACTACGCGGTGCCCGGCATCTACTTTTATGACAACCAGGTGACCGGGATTGCCCGCAAGCTCAAACCTTCCGCGCGCGGCGAGCTGGAAATCACCGATCTGAATCGCGTCTACCTGGCCCGCAAGCAACTTCGCGTCGAGACCCTGGGCCGTGGCTCCGCCTGGCTCGATGCGGGCACCCACGAATCGCTGTTGCAGGCAGCCAACTTTGTGCACGCCGTCGAGGAACGCCAGGGACTTATGATTTGCTGCCCGGAGGAAATTGCTTATCGCCGCGGCTTCATCAACGTGCAACAACTTCGGCGGCAGGCCAGGAACCAGGCGGGCACCAGTTATGGACAGTATCTGGATCAGCTCGCCATCGACCCGAGGGCCGTTCCCAGGCAAAAACGCCAGCGCCGTTCGGCATGATTCCTGGCCTTGACCCGGGCGACCCACTTCGAGTTTGATAGTGGCCCCGTTCGCCCCTGGCCCGTGGATGAAAGAACGTACATGACACACGCACAGAGATATTTGAGGCAGGCGGCTGTGGTAGCTCTCACGGTCGACAGCGAAGCCCTGGAAAAGTTGGCCCGGGCGCTTGCCGATCTGCGTCAGCGTGGCGGCAGGCTCTTCCTGCTTGGCTCGGCCAGTGAAAGCGTCAGCCAGCTTCGCTCGCTGGCAGGCATCGAGGCCACCGGACCCGGCGACTGGCTCGTTGACGACGTGACGGCCAACGACGCTGTATTGCTCTTGACGAGCACGGGGGAACGGCCCGCGACCGGGCTGCTCGAGACGCTCGCCGAGGTTCGCGCCCGTCGTCTGCTCACGCTGGCGATCGCAGCCGCCGACACCGAATGGTTGCCCGCCTGCGATGAGCTCGTGTTTGTTCCGCCGCTCGAGGGGGGCTTGCCCTTTCAGTCCGTCATCTGGCATTGTCTGCTCAGTCACCCCGATGTTATGATCCGGCCCCATAAGCGAATGCGGAAGGATCGCAGCGCCGCGTGACCCCTTCAGGGGCGCCGGCATCCCATGGAGGGATCATGTCGAGCTTCACGGATGAAGCGGCTCCGTCTGCCCCTGCCTCCATCCTTGTTTCCGGCGGCGCCGGCTACATCGGCTGCGTCCTTGTCCCCAAACTCCTCGCTCTCGGTTATCGCGTCACCGCCTACGATCTGATGCTGTTCGGCTCGGCCGGCCTGGCACGTCATCCCAATCTGCGCGTCGTACAGGGGGACATCCGCGACCGGGCCGAGATGGCCCGCCTCCTGCGCGGGCAACACGCCGTCATTCACTTGGCCGCCATCGCCAACGACGCTTGCTTCGAGCTGGCGCCGCAACTCGCCAGGTCCATCAATCACGATTGTTTTCAGGGCCTGGTGCTGGCGGCCCGCCATGCCGGTGTGCAGCGTTTCCTCTTCGTATCCGATGCCTCGGTGTATGGACGCTGTGAGCAGCACGAGTCCGCCACCGAGGCGCACCGCCTGGCGGCCGCCTCCGACCTGAGCAAGTACAAGGCGCTGTGCGAATCGATCCTGCTGGCGCAGCAGGGCCCCGAGTTCACGACCACGATCGTGAGGCCGGGACTGGTGTTTGGCCCGTCGCCGCGCATGCGCTTCGACCTGCTCATCAACGGCCTGATCAACCAGGCATGTCACGAACGCAAGCTCACCATTCTGGGCGGCAGCCAGTTTCGCGCCAGCATCCATGTCGACGATCTTGCCGACCTGTGCGGCGTGCTCTTGCGTGCCGAACCCGAGCACATCGCGGGAGAGACGTTCAACGCAGTGGGCGAAAACCACACGATTCTCGAACTGGCCCGCGTGGTTCGCAACGTGGTGGCAGCGATATTCCCTGGCCCGGAATCGATCGAGGTGGCGACGCAGCCCACGCGCGACGCGCCCTCATATCGCGTCTCAGGCCAGAAGCTGACGGATCGACTCGGCTTCGTGGCGCGGCGCACCGTCGAGGAAGCCACGCACGAACTGTGTGCGGCCTTCGCGGCGGGCCGCTATCCCGACAGCCTCACCGGTGTGCAGTACGACAATGCGGCGAGTTTGCGCGCCAAGCGTGCCGCTTGAGACCCAAACCGTGAAAGGAAGGCAGCATGATCGGAGTCGCTGGCCTGTCGCAACTCGGCGTGGTATCAAGCGTGGTTGCCGCGGCCCGCGGCTTCGAGGTGGTCGCCTACGATGCCGATGCGGGCCGGTGTGCTGCCCTTGAGAGACAAGAGCTCCCCTGGGCCGATCCCGGGCTGAGCACACTTCTCGCGGCAACGCGCCAGCGCATCCGCTACACAACCGACATCAACGAACTCAGGCAGTGCAGCCTGCTCAACGTGGTCCTGGACGTGGGCGGTGACGAATCCGAGCGGGCCAGTGTCGCTGCCCTGCACCGGCTTCTCGAGTCCGTGCTGGCGATCACGCCTCGTTTTTCGACAGTGCTGCTGACCAGCCAGGTGCCCCCCAGTGCTACCAAGCGGCTGCTGCGCCGCGTTCAGCAGCCGATTCGACCGGTCGATTCGCTGTCGTTCTACTACCAGGTCGCTGCCCCGCTGCCGGGTGAGGGCAACGACCGTCCGCTTCAGCCCGCCTGCTTCCTGATCGGTTGCGACGAGCCACAGCGCGAGCTGGCCGCGCCGCTGGCCCTCTTCCTCTATGCCTTCGATTGTCCGATTCTGAAGATGCACCACGACAGTCCCGAACTGGCCCGCCTGGCCATCGACGGCTATCTCCAGTCCACCCTGACCGAATCGGCCACGCTGGCCGAACAGTGCGCGCTGCTCGGCGCCGACCGCAATCAGGTCGAACGCTGGCTCGGCGGTCGAATTCAGGGAAAGGACCGCATCGCCCCTATCTGGACCGAACTGTGCCAGCAACGAAGTAACTGGGTGCTTGAAACGCTGCGTACGGCATTGCGAGATAGCGACGACGCACTCGTGTCTATCTGGGGCCTGGGGGAGCAACCTGGCCCGCTCACGGCAGGCTTGTCGCCCGCCCTGCACGTGCTCGCGGCACTCTCTCCACAACGCCTGCGCATCTACGATCCCCACGTCTGGCTCGAGCAGTCGCCGGGCTGCCGCGTAGAGCAGGTCAGCTCCGCGCTGGAGGCGTGTCGCGCTGCAGATGTGCTGCTCGTCATGACGCCGTGGGCCGAGTTTGCCAGCACCGACATCGGCGCCGTGGCCACCGAGCTGGCCGGCCGCACCCTCATCGACCCATTCGGCTGCCTGGACGCCAAGGAGTGCCAGCGCCACGGCCTGGAACATCTGCAACCGCGCCTGGTGCGTTCCGGTGCCGCGTGACCGACCTTGCTGCTCACCCCGCCGGCGAGCGGACTCCGGCTGTCACCATCAAAGAGCGATTGGGACATCAGCAACTGCACCTTCTGCCCTATCATGAGCGATGGGCAGCGGTCAAGCGTACGGTCCTTGGATTGAAATGAGCTTGCCACCCTGTCCTTGCCAAACCCGGCCTCGACAGAGATAATTCTAACCGTGGCTTCGCAACTGCGGAGCGAAGTCACTGGAGAGGTGCCAGAGCGGCCGATTGGGCCGGTCTCGAAAACCGGTGTGGCGCTTGCGTCACCGAGGGTTCGAATCCCTCCCTCTCCGCTGAACACATGTATATTATATGGTGGCGAGTCGCGCGGTTTGGCACAAGTGGCTACCCCATCGCCGTTTACGCCGTCTGAATGCGATTCACCACCATCCCCCGCCGCTGGCTGCTGCGCTCGATTTTGCGCCCCTGGTGAGCCGTTTTCTGCGCCGCCTCGCGTGGCCCGCTCGAAGTGATCTTCTGTCGTCTGGGCGTAGTGCTTCAGGCTCACTTTCGGATCGTGCCCCATCCACATGGCGACGACATGCACCGGGAACGATTCGAGTAGCTCAGTTTCTCGGCTTGATCGCAGGTTGTGGAAGAGTCGGGGCCAAGTCTTCAAGCCGGCGCGTTTCACCAGCTTTTCGAACGTCGTTCGCAGGTTACAATTCCTCCAGCCATTCGGCCCCTGCGCTTTGGCGAGGTGATCTCCTCCGACCACATGAGTTTGGCCATCGGCTGCCAACTCCAACGCTTCTTCGAGGAATGGCCGTAGTTCCGTGAACAGAGGGATCGTCCGGCTCTCTTTGCCTTCGTAACGGTCGGTCTTCGGCGAAATCACGGTAATCCGGTCACGTTCCCAATCAACATGTCGCCGCTCCAAGGACAGCACTTCCGAGGGGCAGCGAAGCCCTCCGAAACGGGCCAAGGCGATGATGATTCGCCAGGTCGGGTTAGCCACATCGAGTAAGCGTTGCACCGTGTCGCGGTCGACGAATCGCTGTCGGCCACTGACGTTGGCTACAGGAATCTTCACCTCCGCGAAGGGGTTCTCGTCGATCAGCTTGTGTTTTCGAGCGACGTGCAGAAACGTCCGGGCAAACGACAACCGCTTGGCCACGGTCGCCAGGGCCAAGTCTTGCGTCAGTAACCACGCCTTGAACTGATCGCAATCGCCGGCCGTGATGCTTCGCAAGGGCTTATCGTCGCCGAAGAATTCGCAAAGGTTCCGGCAGGGTTGGCCCCAGACCTCCAGTGTTGCCGGCTTCACGTCAGGGCGTGAAAGGATGTAAGACCGCAAGAACTCGCCCAGGGCCGCGCGCTTGGGGGCTTCAATCAGTTCGACGGCCGCCAGCCTGTCGCGAAGTCTCGCGCCGATGCTGGAAAGCCACGCGGCCGTTTCCCTGGGAACCGCGCCGCCGTTGATCTTCGCGTTCAGGAGAAGCTCGACGTGCCGGGCGATGGCGTCTGCAGTCTTGCGATCACATTTGCCGAGACGAATCGCCTTCCGGTTTTCGTCTGGAGCTACGAACAGGATTCGCTTGCGCCCCTTGGGGTCGTTGACAACGCTTGCCATGCTTCACTCTCCCTTCCCGCTGGGTTGCAATCCGTTGTGATTGCCATTTTCAGAGACTTGTCCAAGGGGTTCGGCTTGGGAGTCTCCTCCTTTGGATTCGCGGGCAAGCCACGCTTGAAGTTCAGCGACCGAATACAACACCGATTGCCGCTTCCCGTTCCCGACCCGGACACACGGAACGTGCCCGTCCTTGGTCAGTTGCCAGAGTAAGCGGGGAGAGATCCCCAGAGCCTTCGCCGCCTCACGAGGCCTCAGGGCCAACGGGGACGAAACGTTTTCTCGATTCATGGAAGCTACCTCCAAGGAAGACCGCACTAAACGGCGGCGGTTGTGTTCAACAACTCGTGCCTCTCGTTCACGAGTCCAAAAACACCGGCAGGATGCCGGCTTTCGTCGTGAAATCCACTCTTATCTGGCGACTCCAACAAGGCTCTTCCCCGTCACTTGATCAGCCAGCCTTCGAGCCCCTGTTCCCGAAAACTTCTGCGAACGCCGACCAGTAGGCGCTTGAGCGTGGGCCAGCTGCAGCGAAGCTCTTCGACGATGTGATTGAGGCAGTGTCCCTCCAGCAAGCGCATGCAGATGAACTGCTGTCGCTCGGGGAGGCATGCGATGACATCGTGGACATCCAGGGAAAGCTGGTCTTGGACGGCCTGGCGCGATTCGAGCTGGCCCTGTTGTCCGTTCTGCATGCGTTCGATCCGGCTCTGGTAGCGGCACTTGGTGCGGAGAATGGTCTTCAGCCGACGGTCGATCACGGCCGTGAGCGCAGTGGCCTCGCTCGCTCCATTGGACTTGGCCGGATCGAACTGGAAGGAGAGGATGTCGAAGACGATTTCCTGCTGTAGATCGGGCAGTTCGTCCTCGCGGAACCGGAATCGTTTCGCCCGCTGCCCCAGCAGTTCAATCTTCCACGTCGCCACCAGTCCTGAGTAATCGTTCCCATCCATTACCTGTGCCTTTCGCATTGAGACAAGCCTGATCATCGAGACCTTCTCGACGAGGTCGGGCTCATTCTCCGCGCGCATCTCGGACAGGTATCTAGGGGCTGAGATGTGTTACTCGGACACACATGCGCCGCAGATGAGGACGCATCTACTCGGACATGCGACACAGATGCGACTGCATTACTCGGACATGCGGCGCATGTCGAACCCCATGTGTGTCTCGGGAATCACGTCAGGAAAGTCGTGTCGAGCGGCTAATAACTTTCTGTTCGCGGCAA
>JBFWSD010000083.1:0-11764 GCA_050248575.1 Gemmataceae bacterium | reverse complement strand
CCACGCCGCCCCCTTCGTCGACGAACTTCTCGATGGCCCGTTCCTGTACTTCCTTGGCCTGCGGGCCGCCGTAAAAGAGCAGACAATCGTAGTCGCCACGCTTCACCGTGGCCAGGTCGTCGAGCTTTGGCAGGCGGGTGACCTTGAAGCCTCCCACGTCGTTGAGGAGTTTTTCGAGGATGGGGGCCTTCTGCTCGCCGCCGTGGCCCGCCACCACGAAGAGCACGCGCACGGGCTCCTTGTCGGCGCTGCGCACGGGCTGCCACGACGCTACGAGCGCCAGTCCTGCACACAGGGCGGCCAGACACATCGTTCGTTGCATGGGATTCTCCTTCGCTTGGGAGGTGGGCCGGTGGGGAGGGAAGGCAGCACGATGCTAACGCGCGGCACAACCGAATGCAACGCGGTGAAGAAGTGGCCCGCCGGCGGGAAGTCCATCAAGGCTGCCCGGCGGCGCGCCGATAAGTTGGAAGTCCCGCGCCGCGCGAACCGCGCCCAGGACAACCGCACCCTGAGCCTGCACCCGAGAAAGGAGCGATCGTCGATGCCTGCGCCGTCCAGGTGGATTCTTGCCGGGCTGGTCAGCCTGGCCTTGACCGGCAGCCTGTCTGCCGAAACTCGCGAGTTCGTCGTCTTCATCGACGGCAAACCCTCCGGCCAGTATTCCATGGTCATTGAACCGCAGAAGGACGGCAGCACGCTCGTCACCAATACGGCCGAAGTCCGCGTGCTGTTTGCCCGCATCACTGTCTATCGCTACTCGTATCGCGGCACCGAGCTGTGGAAAGAGGGCAAGCTCGTGCGCATGGACAGTGCCACGGACGACAACGGCAAGCAATACCGCCTGCAAGCGGCGACGGACGGCAATCGGCTGCGCGTCCGCCTCAACGATCTCGAGTACTTTGCCACCCCCGAGGTCTGGACGACCAGCTACTGGCGGCTGGCCAACGATCTCGAGAAGCGCAAGGGGGTTGTGCCCCTCCTCGACGCCGACACCGGGCGGATCCTGCAGGGCCAGGTGGCCTTTGTGGGCAACGAGCAATTCCGCGTCGGCGGGCAGGTCTTGCCCTGCAAACACTACCGGCTGACCGGCCCGACCAAGATCGATCTGTGGTACGACGCCAGCGGGCTGCTTGTCCACCAGGAAGCCCTCGAAGACGGGCACAAGACCAGCCTGCAACTCGGAAACATCGCGAAGTAGTCCGTGGCCCGTGTGGTCCGCGTTCCCGCGCTCTGCGAGGGAACGAGAGCCCGCCGCTCTGCGGCGAGGGCGCTCCGTGTGATTCGGCAACCCTGGTTATTCGAGATCCATATGATGTCCGCAGACGTTCGCGCCAACCGGAGGATTCGGGTCTTGAAGATCGCCGAGCTGACCGCGTTCCACATTCGCATTCCGCTAAGGAAGAAGGTCAAGCACGCCTCGTACACGCGTTCGACCACCGACAACATCCTGGTGCGCTGCGTGCTCGACAACAAGATCGAGGGCTACGGCGAAGGAGTGCCGCGCGAATACGTGACGGGCGAGAATATCGACGGCGACCTCGAACTGCTCAAGAAGAGCGATCTCGCCGCCCAGCTCGAGCCCTGCCGCGACTTCGACCAGGTCCTGGGCGTGGCGGAGCGGCTGAAACTCGCTTCCACCGCGGACGATGACCGCGAGTGCCTGGGCAACGCCGCCCGCTGTGCGGTGGAGCTGGCCTTGCTCGATGCCTATGGGCGGCACTTTGGCTGCCCGCTCAGCGAGGTGACGCGACGGTTGTCGCCCGCTTGCTATAGCCCGCAGGAGCGGACGCGTTACTCGGGGGCCATCACCTCGGCCAACACGCCGTTCAAGGTGAGGCTGGCTTCCTTCCGCCTCTGGGTCTGGGGCTTCCGCGACATCAAGATCAAGATTGGCATCCAGGGGCACGACGACGTGGCCCGCCTCAAGAACGTGCGCCGCCGCCTGGGTTGGAAGCGCGACCTTCGCGCCGACGCCAACGAAGCCTGGCAGGCCGACGAGGCCATTGAACGCATCCGCGCTCTCGAGCCCTACAAGCCGAGCGCCCTCGAGCAGCCCATCCCGCACGAGCAACTGCAGCGGCTGCCCGAGATTCGCAAGCACGTCAATACGCCCATCATGCTCGATGAATCGCTCTGCTCGATGGTCGACGCCGAGCGGGCCGTCGACACACAATCTTGCGACCTGTTCAATATCCGCCTCTCCAAGTGCGGCGGCTTCATCCCGTCGCTGCGCCTGGTCGAGTTTGCGCGGGCGAAGGGGATCGGTTATCAGCTCGGCTGCCAGATCGGCGAGACGGCCCTGTTGTCGGCGGCGGGCCGCCACTTTGCCACCTCGGTCGCCGATCTCCGCTACCGCGAAGGCTCCTACGACAAGCACCTCGTGCTGGAGACGCTCGGCAAGCGCGACATCACCTTTGGCTGGGGGGGCTGGGGTGCGGCCCTGACAGCACCCGGGCTGAGTATCGAGCCCGATCCCCAGGCTCTCGCCCGCGTTACCGTTCGCAAGGTTGCCCTGCTCTGATTCGCGAGGTTGGCTTGCCAGACGTCACGCCGCGCTGCACGATCCACGCGACCACCGCCGGAGACGGCTATCCGTGGAAGTATCGCCGCTATCTGCCCGACGAGCCGCCGCTGGCGCATGTCGTCTGCGTGCATGGCATCCAGAGCCACGGCGGCTGGTACGAGTACTCTTGCGAAAGGCTGCGACAGGCGGGCTTCGCCGTGTCGTTCCTTGACCGGCGGGGCTCGGGATTGAACGAGGTGCAGCGTGGCGACGCGCCCAGTTTTCGCCGCCTGCTCGATGACATTTCCGAGTTCTTGTTGCTGCCCGTCAAGAGCGCGGACGGGCAGACAACCCGGAGCCAGCTGCCCACCTTTCTGGCAGCGATTTCCTGGGGCGGCAAGCTCGCTGTCGCCATGCAGCGCCGCCATCCCGGGCTGATCCAGGGGCTCGTCCTGCTCTGCCCTGGCTTCTTTCCCAAGGTCAAGCCAGCGCGCCTGCAGCGGCTGGGCATCGCCTTCAACAGGCTATTTCGCCCGGGCCGACACTTTCCCATCCCGCTCAATGATCCCGAACTGTTCACCAGCAATCCCGCGCGGCAACAGTTCATCCGAGACGACCCGCTGTCGCTGCGGCAGGCCAGCGCACGCTTGCTGGTGGAGAGCGTCCGCCTCGATTTCTATTTGAAGCTGGCCCCGGAGGCGATGCGTGTGCCCCTGCTGTTGCTGCTGGCCGGGCAAGATCGCATCATCAACAACGCCGCCACGCGGACCTACGTGGAGAAGTTTGCTACTCCGGATCGGCAGATCATCGAGTACCCCGAAGCCCATCACACACTGGAATTCGAGCCGGAGCCCGATCGATTCATCGACGACTGGATTGGCTGGCTCCGGGTCCATCAGCCCGCCCGCTAAGAGCTGAACATAACGGTTCTTTTCGTTGACAACTGTTCCCTACGGGATACCATACCCTCGTCCGAGGGAAGGAACTCCAGCAAGGACAGCAGTCATGTTCGCGACGGTTGCCAGCCCGGCATCCAGACACAGGCCTCCG
This sequence comes from Gemmataceae bacterium, assembly GCA_050248575.1. Classification (GTDB taxonomy): domain Bacteria; phylum Planctomycetota; class Planctomycetia; order Gemmatales; family Gemmataceae; genus JBFWSD01. The sequence continues at coordinate 8,208 of JBFWSD010000083.1, read as the reverse complement.
CGATCCGGCGGGATCGTGGGGGTTTGTTCGTTTCTGGGGCGTGGCGACTTCATCTCTTCTTCTCTCGATCCGGCAAGCATCATTCACATCGAGGATTGAGGGTTGTCCGGCGTGGGCAGCCCGTTTTCGTTTACGGAGGATCTATCATGGATCGCAGGCAGATGGTGGCGCAGCGAGCACGCGAGTACTTTGCCGAACGGCTCGAAGACGTCATCCACATGGTCCGGCAAGACAGGCAGGAACTGCGTGGCTGGGAGGAGCCCGCGCACCTGCGGGCCGTCGTCCGCAAGTCGCTTCGCGAAGGAGGCGAACCCGTCAGCACAAGCCAAATCCTCGTGGAGCAGGTGGAATTCGGCCGCTCCGCCGGTGAGCCCGAACGCGGGCAGCAACGCGAAGCCATCGGCCGTCTGCTCGAAGCCGGCGTCTCCGGCCTGGAAAAAGTTGCCCGCGATCGGCCCTTCGAACTTACTCCCGAAGAAGTGCTCGGGCTGGAAAGCGTATTGCTGCTCTACGGCCGGCCTGCCCTGCTCCTCGATCAGGGCCGCCTGCCCAGCGTGCCCCCCTTCTGGAACTTGCTTGCCGACCAGGCCGAGAGCATTGAACTGACCCAGTCCGGCGTCGGCCGACTCGAGTTGCTTGGCCATCCCGAGCTCGACTGGGCGGGCACCGCCTTCCTGATCGCCGACACCGTGCTGCTCACCACGCGCCGCACCGTCGAACTGTTCAGTGAGAACCCGGGCGGGCACTGGCAATTCCGGCCCGGCATCAGCGCCTGGATGGACTATTGCGTGCAGCCGCCGCAGGCGGCCAGCGCGGGCTATCGCGTCCGCTCCGTGCTGGGAGTTCACGATCGCTACGACCTGGCCCTGCTCGAGGTCGATCCGCCGCAAGACGTGGCCGAGGCTCCCATTCCGCTGGCGCTGGCGGCCCGCGCTCCCGAGAACATCCAGAACCGCCCGGTCTACCTGATCGGCTACCCGGTGCGCGATGGCCGCCGCAGCGAGCCCGAGATCGTCTCGCGCATTTTCCGCGACGTCTACAACGTCAAGCGCGTGCAGCCCGGGCTGCTCCGCTCGGCATTCACGTTCCAGGACCTGTGGTTGCTGCATCACGATGCGGCCCCGCTCGGGCAGAACGCCGGCGCCTGCGTTGTCGATCTCGAAACGCATCAGGTGCTGGGCCTGAACCTGAGCAGCCGCTATCTCGATCAGGGCACGGCCGTGCCGCTCTGGACTCTGCGCGAAGATCCACTTTTTCAGCGTGCAGGGATCCGATTTGCCGACAATAATGGCTTTCAGATCGAGCAGGTGAACCAGCAGCTGGAACGGCTGGCCCGCACCCGCCTGTGGCCCGAGCTGCGTGAGCTGATCAACAGCTTCCACCAGCGTGCCTTCGGCCGGCGCAACGGGCGAGCCTGAAACCAGCGGATCCATCGTTTCGCCGTGCCCGTCACGGCGAAACGAGATCTGGTTCGCCACAGGCAACTGCCCCGGAATGTGTGGCAGTTTTCGTCGCCAAAACTGCTCTATCTATAGAGAGCTGGTCGCCCGCTGTGCCGACAACCAGAAGGAGAATCAAGACATGGCCTCGCAAGCTTCGCGACGTGACTTCATCAAGACTTCGGCCCTGGCGGCCGGGGCCGCTTCGTTCGGCATGGCCAATGCCCATGCCGCTGGTGACGACCTGCTCAAGATCGGTCTCATCGGTTGCGGCGGACGCGGCACCGGGGCAGCCGCCCAGGCCCTCCAGGCCGATCCCAACGTCAAGCTGTGGGCGATGGCCGACGCCTTCGAGGATCGGCTGCAATTCAGCCTCAAGACGCTGAGTAACGACGAGAAAATCAGCAAGAAGATCGACGTCCCCAGGTTTCGCCAGTTCGTGGGCTTCGACGCCTACAAGGAAGTCTTGAAGTCTTGCGACGTGGTTTTGCTGTGCACGCCCCCCGGCTTCCGCCCGCTGCACCTACGCGCCGCCGTGGAGGCGGGCAAGCACATCTTCGGCGAGAAGCCGGTCGCGGTCGACGGCCCGGGCATTCGCTCGGTCCTCGAGACCATCGAAATGGCCAAGCAAAAGAAGCTGTCGCTCGTCTCCGGCCTGTGCCTGCGTTACGACCAGGGCTTCCGCGAAGCGGTGGCCCGCGTCCACGACGGGCAGCTCGGCGACATCGCGGCCCTGCAGTGCAACGACCTCCGCTCCGGCGTCTGGGTCAAGCCGCGCGAGCAGGGCCAGACCGACATGGAATACCAGATGCGCAACTGGTACTACTACACCTGGCTCTCGGGAGACTTCAACGTCGAGCAGCACGTTCACTATCTCGACGTCTGTGCCTGGCTGATGAAGAACGAGTATCCGGTGAGCTGCGTCGGCACGGGCGGCGTGGCCCAGCGCAGCGGGCCGCAGTACGGTCAGATCTTCGACCACTTCGCCATCATCTATGAATACGCCAACGGCTCCAAGTGCTTCAGCCAGTGCCGCCACCAGCGCAACTGCAAGGGGGACATGTCCTCCTACGTGTTCGGCGCCAAAGGGAACGCGGTCATCAATGAATCGCGCATCACCTTCAACGGCCCGGAGAAATGGAGCTACCGGGGCAAGCACAAGAACATGTACCAGGTGGAGCACGACGAGCTGTTCAACAGCATCCGCAAGGGGCTGGCGCTCAACAACGGCGAGTACATGGCCAAGAGCAGCTTGATGGCCATCATGGGCCGCATGGCCGGCTACACCGGGCAGCAGATCACCTGGGAAATGGCCCTCAACTCCAAGGAAGATCTCAGCCCGCCCAAGTACGACTGGCAAGTGAGCCTGCCCGAGCCCCCCGTGGCCATCCCGGGCAAGACGAAGTTCTTCTGATTCGTCCGTGGCCCGTAGGCCGTCGTCCGTGGCAATTAGCACAAAGCCCCGGCGCCTGGAAAGGCGTCGGGGTTTTTCAATCACATCGTTCGCAGGGCGGCCCCGTCGCCTCCCCTGGCGCGGCTGCATTCTTCCAGGTATCGGCGCTGCCACTCGTAGGGCGGACCGGCCCAGCAGGGGTCGGTGCGTTCGCGCTCGTTCGCCCGCCAGAAACAGGCGAGCGCCTTCTGGGCACAGCGCTCCTGGAACTGGGCCGGCGTCTCTTCCAGCTCCGGAAACCGTTCGATGAAGTCGAGCATGTCCTGGTACTCGTCGGGATAGTCCGCCAGGATGCGGCGGGCCAGCCGCTTCTTGTCGTCCGGCTCCATCCAGGTCAGCTCCACCGCCTTGTCGATGCGGCCGGGCCGCGTCGAGATGAACTCCACCGTGCCATCCGGCAAAGTGCGCGGTTGCCCGAGCGCGGCGTCGATCTTGTCGATATTGTTCGTCGTGATGATCGTGAACACGCCGTCCGAACGCTCCACGCCGTCGAGGCAATTGAGCAAGCAATCAAACGTGAGCGGTGAGAAGGGCCGCGGCGCGTTCCCTTCCTCCCCCTCTTTTTTCTGACCGAGCATGAGCGGAAACATGCCTTGTTTGCGCGACACGTTCTCACGGCCATGGAAGACGTTGTCGAAATCTTCCAGCAATGCGATGCAGGGCACGTTCACCTGCATGCTGCTCCACGCCTGCATCAGCTCGTGATTGGTGAGCTCGGCAAGATTGTAGACGTAGATGGGCAGGTTGAGGTCCTCGGCGAACGCGCGGGCGAGGGCCGTCTTGCCCGTGCCGGGCGGGCCGTATAGCACCCAGCCCCGCTTCCAGGGAATGCCGCGCTCGAGGTACCACTGCCGGCTGCCCCGCCACAGCTCGATCTCGCGAATGAGCTGTTTGATGCGGGCCGGGAAGATCAGGTGTTCGAGGGCCTTGCCCTGGTGCAGCTTGGTCTTGCCCAGCTCGTCGGGGGAGTGGGCCAGCAAACGATACGAAGGTTGCTGAAACCAGGGCAGCCCGTTGCCGCTCGATTCAAAATCCTCCTCGGCCTGGCTGCGGCTGGGCACGTAGTGGATCACGAAGCGGTTGCGGCCCTCTTCCTCGACGCTGGCCGCGTTCCAGCTGAGGTGGTTGAAGCGCGTGCAGGCTTCGCGGATGATCGCCTCCACGTCGATGGTGCCGCGCAGGTAAGTGATGGTCGAGTAGATCTTGGTGCCGGCGGCGAGGTTTTCGCCCGTCTCGGGTTTGCCCGCCTTGGCCTCGATGGCATTGCGGAACAGGAAGGGCCGCCAGCCCGCCCAGAAGATCAGGTTGCGGATGCCGAACTGCTCGTAAGAGACGAGCGCGTAGCGGCCGTCGCGCTGCTGCTCGTTCCAGGCGCCGAAGATCTTGTCGTAGCTGCGCGAGCGCTGATAGTTGGCGATCAGGTGCCCGATCACCGCGTTGTGTACATACTCGGTATTGAGCTCGACGCGCTGCACGAGCAGGCTGGCAATCCGCCACAGGATGGCCTTCACCTTGTCCCAGCAGCTGGCGATGATGCCGAAGATGGCGCCGCCAGCGAGATACTTCATCCAGTCCATGCCTGTCTTCTCCGCTATCGATAGACGATGATCCACCATCCCTGCGCGAGCAGGGATTGAAGGTATTACGCTGGCGGCAGCGCGAGATTTTGCAGATTCTGCGGATCACTCGGGCAGGGGCTGCCCCTTGGTCTCGGGGGCCAGCCAGATCACCAGCATGCCGACCAGGTAGACCAGGCTCATCACCGAGCAGACAAAGGCGTAGTCCCCCTTGTAGATCTCGTTGATGAGGTAGCCGCCTTGGAGGGTGCCGATGGCGGCAATGACGCGGCCGAAGTTGAAGCTGAAGCCTTGCCCGGTGGCGCGGACACGCGTCGGGAACAGCTCGGGCAGATAAAGGGGCAGCCAGCCATAGAACGACGAAGTCAGCCCGCCCGCCAGGAAGACCAGGATCAAGAACGAGTTGTCGAAGACCACGGTCGTTTGCCAGGGCCGGTAGAACATGAGCGTGGAGCCAAGGGAGAGCAGGCACAAGAGCGCGTAGGTCACGCGGCGGCCCAGCCAGTTGCCCACCAGCGGGGCAATCATCGTGGCGATGATGGCGCCGAAGGCGGAAGCAATTTGCGTGTACGAGCCAGCCACGGCACTTCGGCCCGACTCCTCGGCCACCTTGCGGGCAAAGGTCGGGGCTTGTTGAATCGACGCCCAGGTACCGAGGAGGGCAATACCACCCAGGCAGGCGCCAAGGATCATTCGGCGAATCACGAAGCCGCGCTGCGAAGGGGCAGGGGTCTCGGCGGCTTCCGCGCTGCTCGACTCGGCGCGATTGAGATACCGGGCCACCGGGTAAAGATAGCCAAGCGTGACGACGACAAGAGCCACGGCCGAACCCGCCAGCCGCACGGCCAGCACGCCGCCGCCCGCCCAGGTCAGTTCCGAGGCCCACAGGTAGACCATGCCCAGCGCGCCGGCCGCGCCGATCAGCACGCCCATCAGGTCGCGCGTGGCCCAGTGCGAAGTCGAGCCGCGGCTCTGTTCCTCTTCCCACTTGGCCGACTCGGGCACAAAGATGCGGATGAAGAAGGTCAAGAGCGCGGGCACCGCCCCCAGGAACATCAGAAAGCGCCACGCCGAGTTGTTCAGCAGCCGGTTGACCCAGTCCACCGGCATGATCATCTCGAGGAAAGAACGCGTTTCTTGCACGTACTCGACCACGCCCAGGCCAAGGACGGCGATGAACAGGAAGCCGAAGTTGGCGGCGGCGCCGATCAGGCCGGCAAGAATGGCCCGCGAGCGATCGGGCCAGATCTCCATCACCAGAGCCACACCGAGCGACCATTCGCCACCCATCCCCAGCGCCGAGAGAAAACGCAGGATAGCGATTTGCGTTGCCGAGTTGGCGAAGCCGCACAGCCCGGAAAAGATCGCGTAGGTGAAGACGCTGAGCATCATGGCGCGCACGCGACCGATGCGATCGCCGAGCCAGCCGAACAGGACGCCGCCCGTGGCCGCACCGACCAGAAAGGTGGCGGTGGCCACGCCGTACCACAGGCCCACGTCGCCATCGGTGACCGTGGTATAGCCATCGCCGGCCAGCAATTCCTTGAGGGCGGGCCGCGCCACCAGCGGGAACAGCCCCATCTCCAGGCCGTCGAACATCCAGCCCAGGAAAGCGGCCAGCAAGGCCATCATCTGACCGCGCTGGATGCCGGAGCCGTTCGCGCCTTCGCCTTCGCTCATCGCGTCACCTCGCTTTTCGAGTCTCGTCGGTGGGCAGGAGAGTACAGGATACCGGTTCCCGCGCGCGGGTCAAAAGAAAACGACAGTCGAGCGCCCCCCGTGCGGCGTGCTACAATCAACGTCCCTTGTCTGTTCCGCGCTACTCAGCAACGGAGTCGACTGATGAAGGCAACCCGTCCCTGGCTGCTTGCGGCCCTCCTCGTCATCTTGGTTCCCGCCAGCTTGCGGGCCGATCCCACCATCGCGGCGCAAGGGCCCTATGCCGAGGTCGCGAAGAAGCTCGAGGCGTTCATCGAGCGCGAAGTGCGCGACAAGCGGCTGCCGGCCTTGTCGATTGCCCTGGTCGACGATCAGAAAATCGTCTGGGCGCGCGGTTTTGGCTTCCAGGATCCGGAAAAGCAAGTGCCCGCCACTGCCGAGACGGTCTATCGCGTCGGCTCGGTGTCGAAGCTGTTCACCGACATCGCCATCATGCAGCTCGTGGAAGCGGGCCGCCTCGATCTCGACGAGCCGGTCACGAAATACCAGCCCGACTTCAAGGTGGTCAATCGCTACGATCGGCCCGTCACGCTCAGGCAGATGATGGCCCATCGTTCCGGGCTGATCCGTGAGCCCGCCGCGGGCAACTATTTCGACCCCGAGGTGCAATCCCTGGCCGAGATGGTCAAGAGCCTCAACGGTACGCGGCTGGTGTATGAGCCGGAAACGCGCATCAAGTACTCGAATGCCGCCATCGCCACCGTGGGCTATGTGCTGGAAAAAACGCAACGGGAACCGTTCGCGAAGTACGTGAAGCGGCGGGTGCTCGAGCCGCTCGAGATGCGCACGAGCGCCTTCGAGCCGCAGCCCGACGTGGTCAAGAACCTTGCCAAGGCGCAGATGTGGACCTATCACGGTCGCGAGTTTCCGGCTCCCACCTTCGAGCTGGGCATGGCCCCGGCGGGGTCGATGTATTCCACCGTGCTCGACCTGGGCCACTTCCTCTCCGTGCTGTTCGAAGGGGGCAAGCCGGTCCTCAAACCCGAATCGCTGAAGGAGATGCTGACGCCGCAGTTCGCCAAGGAGGGAGACAAGGAAGGCTTCGGCATCGGTTTCCATCTCACCGAGTTCCAGGGCAAACGCCGCGCGGGCCACGGCGGCGCCATCTACGGCTTTGCCACCGAGCTTTCCTTCCTGCCCGAAGAGAAGCTGGGCGTGGTCGTCGTCACCTCGCGTGATGTGGCCAACGCGGTGACGAATCACATCGCCGACGAGGCGCTGACGCTGATGCTGGCGGCCCGGGCCAAGAAAAGACTGCCCGAGATCAAGGCCACGAAGCCGATCGAGAGCATGCTGGCCCGCCAGCTGGCCGGACAGTATCGCTCCGAGGACCGCATCCTGGACCTCGAGGAACGCGACGGCCGGCTCTGGCTCTGGTATCGCGGGCTGCGTGCCGAGCTGCGCCAGCTCGACGACCAGACCCTGATCACTGACGACCTGACGCATCACGGCGCCCGCATCAAGTTGCTCGACGGGGGCAAACTGGAACTCGCCGACAAGGAATTCATGCGCATCCCGGATCAGAAGCCGGCGGCGTGCCCGGAAAAGTGGCGGCCCTACCTGGGCGAATACGGCTGGGACCACAACATCCTCTACATCCTGGAAAAAGACGGCAAGCTCCATGCCCTCATCGAGTGGGTCTGCCTCTACCCGCTCGAGGAAGAAGCCGACGGAGTGTTCAAGTTCCCGGAGTACGGCCTCTATCACGGTGAGAAGATCGTCTTTCGCGGCGTCAAGGAGGGCAAGGCCAGCGCAGCGATCGCCGCCGGCATCACCTTCCAGCGCCGCATCAACAAGGGTGAAGACGGCACCTTCCGCATCAAGCCCGTGAAACCGCTGCCCGAGATCATCAAGCAGGCGCGGATGGCCAAACCGCCCACGGAGAAGGGCAACTTCCGCGTGCCCGACATGGTCGAGCTGAACAAGCTCGACGACACCATCAAGCTCGACATCCGCTACGCCAGCGATAACAACTTCCTGGGCGGGCCAGTCTATCCCGAAGCGCGAGCATTCATGCAAC
>JBFWSD010000082.1:0-11801 GCA_050248575.1 Gemmataceae bacterium | reverse complement strand
CCCGGTTTCTCCCTTCCGCCGCTTGCATTGCGTTCCGCCATCCTTTACCTTCTAGCGATACCAATCCTGACCGTTCCGTGCAGCCCAGGTCCAGCCCTTGTCGGGGAGCGGCGTTATGATTTGTTCGGTGTGCGGCGACACCGTTGCCGACAATGCCCGTTCTTGCAGTTCTTGCGGGTTCATCCTGCCGCCACGCAAGGCAGAAGCCCCTGTGCCACAGGCAGCGGCGCCCGCTCCGCCGCCGCCAGCTCCCGAGCCGCCGGCCGAGACTGCCCCTCCTCCTGAACTCACGGGCAACGGCACGGCTCCGGTCGCGGTCGCTCCTGCCCTCGCCCTGGTAGCCACTTACGGCAACGCCGAAGAAGCTCATCGAATCGAGCACGTGCTGATTGCCGCCGGGCTGACCGTCACTCTTGGCGAGGTCGCCGACAATGGCAGCCACGCCTGTTTTCAGTTGCGCGTGCCCGAAACCGAGCAGCTCTTGGCCCGCGAGCTGATCAACAAGGAAAAGCCGAAGGTCGAGACTCCTGAGCCCGAGCCTCCGAAGCCCGCGGCGCCGGCGAAAGCCGCGGCCCCGGTGCGCCTTGCCTCCACGCGAAAGACCGAATCTCTGCGCGTGCTCGAGAGCAAGCTTTCCAATCTCATCGACGACAAGGACGTGGAGGGCTGGACGGTCAATCCGGCCTACCACCCCGAGGTCAATGCGTTCATCGAGAGCTACGCGGACTTTCCCAACTTTGTCGAGCGTTTCCGCTTCCTGCAAAAGAACCGGGCCAAGTATTTCTCGACCATGCGGGCCCGGGCCACGCTTGCGGCCGCCGAGTACGTCGAGGACAGCGCCGCCCTGGAAGCCGTTCCCAGTGTGGAGATGCTGGACGAACCGGAAGTGCCGGCGGCCCAGCCCGTGCCCGAGATGGCCGAGATGGCCGAGATGGTTGAAGGGACCGACGAGGCCGTCATGGCCCACGACTACGGCGAGCTGGCCGCGCCCACGCCCGCCTTCGACATGCCGGTCGCCACTTCGGGCCGTCGCGTGCTGGTGTGGCTCTTGCTCATCGGCTTGCTGGTGCCGACCGTGCTGGCCCTGGCCGCCAGCGCGTATCTTCGTTATGCGGGAGGCAATCAGCTCGATGTCATCACGGCCCGGCTCGACAGCCAGGATGCGGGCTGGCGCTGGCAGCAACTGCACGCCAAGCGCCCGCCCGTGAACGATGAGGAAAACGGCTGGCTGGTCATGGAGAAAGCGGCGGGGCAGCTGCCCGCCGACTGGCCCGCGCCTGTCGGCCCACTGGCGGGAAACATGGGGCCAGACGACCAGAACCTGGAAGCACAGCTGACCGGCCCGGATCGTGACCTCGAGGGGCTGCGCGAGGTCCGCTCGGCTGCGGGCGAAGCACTCGAGACGGCCCTGCTGCTCGCGGATCTGCCCGCGGGCCGGGCCCCGGCACGCGAGTTTGCCGAGGTCGTTCACCAGCAGCCCGCCAGTCTCGAACAGGCACGCCGCGTTGGCAGGCTGCTCCGCCTGCATGCCATCCTCCTCGAACAAGATGGCCGCAGCGAAGAGGCCTTGCGGGCCGCACGAGCCCTGCTGAACCTGGCCCGCGCCACGGGGGACGATCCCGATCCGGCACTGCTGGCGCACCGGGTGGCCCTGCGCAAACAAGCGGTCGATCTTGCCGAGACGATTCTCGCAAACGGCGCGGTCAGCAGCACGGAAGTGGCTGCCTTCCACAAGGCACTCGCGGCGGAACAAGCAGATCCAATCTTCGAACGTGCCCTGCGCGGGCAGCGCGCCGCCGTGAGTGCGTATCTGGACATCGCCAGCAAGGCAGTCCCCAGCGGCGAGCAAGACGTCGACATCCTGGCCCGCGGACGGCGCTGGTACATGGCCGGCTGGACGAAGCGCGATCATGCCGCCTATCTGGAACGGGCCACGGCTGCCCTCGAGCTCGCGCATCAAGGGCCGCACGCCTGGACCAGCCGCTATAGCTCGTTCGAGTCGATCGACGACAACTTGAAGAGTTACCTTGCACCTCTGCCCGAGCCGGACTGGATCCTTGGTGCGGACGCGGCCCGCACCGCGCAGCATGAACAGGCGAGGCTGCGCAGCGCGGTTGCCGCTCTCGCCGCCGAACGCTTCCGCCTGGCCAATATGCGCTGGCCCGAGAGCGTCGAAGAACTCGTGCCCGATTTCCTCGACAAGGTGCCCGTGGATCCCTTCGCGGGCAAGCCGTTGCTCCTCCGGCCAACCGCCAAAGGGCTGCAAATCTATTCCGTGGCGCCGGCCGAGGCCAGCTTCGATCGCAACGCCCCCGAGGAAGCCGAGGTCGGCTTCACGCTCAAGGACGCGGCCCGCCGGACCCACACCGGAATCGTCGGTCTCCCCATGCCCAAGCCCGAGCCCAAACCGGAGCCCAAGCCCGAACCGAAGCCGCAGCCCGGGCCCTACCCGCTCGATCTCGACGGCATGTGGAACCGCGCCTTCGACCTGATCTTGCCCAGCCGGCGCGACTGACCTACCCTGCGCGTTCTTCGTGGTTACGACTGACCTGGCGCGTGCCTGGACCAGACAGTCGTCTGGTCCCAGCGTCACCCTTGCGTTACACTCTGGCCCGGCAAAGGAGTGCATGGCCATGACGGCAACACGCAAAGCCCGGGTGGTTCTGGTTCACGACTGGCTGACCGGCATGCGCGGCGGCGAGAAGTGTCTCGAGGTCGTGTGCCGGCACTGGCCCGATGCGCCGCTCTTCACCTTGTTGCACGAACCCGGCGCCCTCGTGCCCGCAATCGAAGAGCGCAAGATCCACACGAGCTGGCTGCAAAAGCTGCCCGGCGTGCAACGCTACTATCGCTATCTGCTCCCCTTCATGCCCCGGGCTGCCGAGCGCTGGTCGCTGCCCGCTTGCGACCTCGTGGTCAGCATGAGCCATTGCGTGGCCAAGTCGGCGCGGCCCCCCGAAGGCGTGCCGCACGTCTGTTACTGCTTCACACCCATGCGCTACGCCTGGCACATGCAAGACGCCTACTTCGAGAAGCGCGGTTTGAAGGCAAAGCTGATCCAGCGCCTGCTTGCTTCCATTCGCGCCTGGGACAAGGAAACCTCATCGCGCGTGTCGCACTATGTAGCGATCAGCAAGACGGTGCAGCAGCGCATCGCCGAATGCTATGGACGCGACAGCGTGGTGATCTATCCGCCCGTGGATACTGATTTCTACACGCCGGCAGCCGTGCCGCGCGACGATTACTATTTGGCTCTGTCTGCCTTTGCCCCCTACAAGCGCTTCGACCTGGCCATCGATGCCTGCAATCGAATGAAGCGTACGCTGATCGTCATCGGCACCGGGCAAGACATGAAGCGCCTGCAAGCACTGGCCGGGCCGACGGTCCATTTTCTCGGCTGGCAGCCCGACCGCGTGCTCCGCGATCATCTGCGCCGCTGCCGCGCCCTGCTCTTCCCTGGTGAAGAGGATTTCGGCATCGTGCCCGTGGAGGCGATGGCCTGCGGCACGCCGGTGATCGCTTATGGCAAGGGGGGAGCAAGCGAGACGGTGATCGGTCTCGATGGCGCCGCCGAACCCACGGGCCATCTCTTCCAGAAACAGAGTGTCGACTGCCTGGTTGCCGCCCTCGAACAATTCGAGGCCATGAAGGGCAGCATTTCTTCAACAGCCTGCCGCCGGCAAGCGGAACGCTTCAACAAGGATCGCTTCGCCGATGAGATCCTTGACTACCTGAGCGGCGTGCTCCGCGAATCGACCGGCCGCCAGCGCCGGGCCGCCTGAAACCAATCAGGGTGCTTGTGCCGGGCGGAGTTTGCGCACCAGGCCAAACTCGACATCGCTGAGCCCTTGTGCGCCGCCCGTGGCCTGCGGGTCCGGTGTGTATTGGTAGACCTCGGTCCACGTCTTGCCGCCATCGGTGCTGCGCAGGATCGAGGTTCGTTTCCGGTCCACGTTGATCAGTGTCCCCTTGTCGGAAACCGCAATCCGTCCACTGGGCGTGGACTTCGGCAGATCGCGCCAGGTGATGCCGTCCTTGCTGGCCCTGGAGGTCTGGCCCGTGACCCAGAATTCGCCGCCGACCACGGATAGCCCGTAAGAGCGGCCCGCGGGCCGCTCCACGCCCAGGGGATAGGCTTTCCAGGTGAGGCCTTTGTCTTCGGAGCGGAGCACCGTACCACCGTTCCCTTTCACGAGGATGAAGACACCATCCTTGGCGATGATGCCCTTGGCGCCGCCTTCTTCCCAGGGTTCGGCCTTCACCTGCAGCGGGGTCCAGGTCTTGCCCAGATCGTCGCTATAGAGGGCCGGGCCAGTGTCGCCGACCACGATCACGCGCCCGGCCCCATAGGCCACCGATGGATGCCCGGCATCGACCTTCACCTTGTTCCCGTCGCGGTCTTTCAGGTTGTAGGGCGACGACTGATACCAGGTGCGGCCGAAGTCCGGCGTGGCTTCGAAGGGCATGATGAACGCTCCGTCGACGCCAATCAGCTGCATCGTCGTGCGCATGTCGTAGGGCTTGTCCCCCTTCTTCGCCGGCTGACGCTTGCCGTCGGTCAGGTGGCGCCAGCTCGCGCCGTCGTCCGAGGCGATCACCGTGCCCGGCGCTCCCCAGCCGGCCGCGATGGCGAACACACCCTTGGTGTAGGCGACCGAGTTCCACACCGCCCACCGGCCATGATCGCCACAAGGAGCGCCATAGAAGACGCGCTTCCAGGTCTTGCCGTCGTCGCGCGAGGACACGACGTTGAGGCCATGCCCGGCGGCGACGAAAACTCCCTCCTCCAGCGCCGGCTGGAAATTGCCGCCAAGCGGGAGGGCCGCGCGGATCTTCTCCTGGGCAGCCGCTTGCTCGGGGGTCTCGGCCGCGACGGCGGGCCCCGCCAGGATCAGCACAACAGCCAGGTAGACGCATTTCATCGAAGCACTCCAGGAACAGGTCACTCGAAACGTCGCCGCAGGCTCTCGCCAGCGTACCCGGGCATTCTATGCCAGCCCCTCCCGCTTGCACCGACGGGCAGCTATACTCCGTGGATTCGACATCCTCACGGGAGGAGCGCCCCATGCGTACCTTTGAATTCAACGACGGCCGGTCGAAAAAGTTCTGGAATATCGAACTGTCGGGCCGCAAGTTCACCGTCACCTACGGTCGTATCGGCACTGCGGGCCAGACCCAGTCCAAAACGTTCGCCGACGACGCCAAGGCCCGGGCGGCTCATGACAAGCTCATTGCCGAAAAGGTAGGCAAGGGCTACGTCGAAAAGACCGCGGGCAAGGCGGCCGCGCCACCGACCGCGAAAGTGCTCGAAAACGCAATCCTCGCCAATCCCGACGATCTTGGCGCAAGAGCCGCCTACGCAGACTGGCTCCTCGAGCAGGGCAACCCGCGCGGCGAGTTCATCCAGGTTCAGCTCGCACTCGAAGACGAAGCGATGAGCCCGGCCCGGCGCAAGGAACTGCAGAAACGCGAAAGAGCCCTGCTCAAAAAGCACGAGGAAGAGTGGCTCGGTAAACTCGGGCCGCTCCTGACCGCGAACCCGATGGTTGACCATCCCGAGGACTATCGAGCTGGTGAAGTGCCGAACTACCGCTACCGGTTTGCCCGCGGCTTCCTGGATACGCTTCACATCACACAGCTAACGCTGCGGCTGGCCCGGGCCTTGCGCGATGGCCCGCAAGTGAGATTCCTGCAACGACTGGAGATCGATGACTATACCAACGGCGACGAAGTCGACGAAGCGGACGACGGGGACGATCGGATTGTCGAAAGCGACGGCCAGGAGCGGCCCTACTATCGCCCACTGGCCCCGTTGTTGCAGGTTCCCCGCTGGGATTCGCTTCAATACCTTCGGCTGGGCTCAGAAATCGACATGGACCTGTGCCTGAAGTCAGAATACGGCGTGCAGCATCACGCTTACCTGCGCTATTGCTCGCCCTTGTACGAACGGATGCCCAGGCTCGAGGAACTGCACCTTCTTGGCAAGAGCGTCGATGTCGATCGCTTGTTCGCCTCGAAGAAGCTGCCCAACTTGCGCGTGCTCCGGATCTATCATCTGGGTACCGACCGGGCCAGCCGGATACGCGAGGGCAGGGATTACGAATACCCCCTGACCACGCTCGCCAGGAACCCCGCCTTCCAGAACCTCACGCAACTGCTCTTTCATCCGCACCACGAGGAGTACTATCACGACCCGGAAGGAGGCGACCGCCTGGGCTGTTTCCTGCCCCTGGCGCAGGTGCAAGCGATCCTGCGCTCCAAGCATCTGAAGAAACTCACCCACTTGCAGCTTCGGCTCTCCAACATGGGCGATGCGGGCTGCCAGGAGATTGTCGCGTCGGGCATCCTGAAACAGCTCAAGGTCCTCGACCTGCGTCACGGCTGCATCTCCGATGCAGGGGCCGACATCCTGGCCGCTTGCCCGGATCTGAAACACCTCGATCATCTCGACCTGTGCCGCAACGGCCTCACCGCGAAAGGCATCCGGAAATTGAAAGCGACCGGCGTCTCGCTGGCCGCAACCCATCAGCAGACGCCGGATGAGCTGGCGGAGGAACAGTATCTGCGCGACGGGGATAGCGAATAGGTGATGCTGCCCGGCCCACCGGTTATACTGGCTTTGGTTGTCCGCATTCTCTTCCAAACTGATCGAGATTCATCATGCGCCGAGACATGCTGCTGTCCTGCTTTGTTTTCCTGAGTGTCGGCCCGCTGCGGGCTCAGGAGGAGCCCTTCGTCAAGACGGGCGACATCGCCTATTCCAGCGACAAGAGCGACTATGCCCAGCAGCAATGCCGGCTCGACGTCTATGCCCCGAAGGGCAAGACCGGCTTTCCCACCATCGTCTGGTTCCATGGCGGCGGGCTCAAGGGGGGCAAACGCCAGTCGGGCGAGGCTTTCGCACGCCGCTTCACGCGCGAGGGCTGCGGCGTCGTCTTGGTCGGCTATCGCTTCTCGCCGCAAGTGAAGAGCCCGACTTACATCGAAGATGCCGCGGAGGCCGTCGCCTGGACCCTCAAGAACATCGAGAAATACAAGGGCGATCCGGGCAAAGTCTTCGTGTCGGGCCATTCCGCCGGGGGCTACCTGACCGCCATGGTCGGCCTGGATGCCCGCTACCTGGAGAAGTTCGGCGCCAGCCCGGGCAAGCTAGCCGGACTGATGCCGGTTGCCGGGCAGATGCTGACGCACGCCACCATCCGCGAAGAGCGCGGTTTGCCCGCCGGTCGGCCGCTGCTGGATGAACTGGCCCCTTGCTATCACGTGAACAAGAACGCGCCGCCGTTCCTGTGCTTCGCGGGCGAACTCGACCTGCCCACGCGCGCCGAAGAGAATCTCTACTTTGCCGCCGCCATGAAAGCCGCGGGCCACAAACAGACCGAGTGCCTGATCGTGAAGGGCCGCAATCACGGCTCCATCGCCGGCAAGTTCGCCGACAAGGACGACGAAGTGGCCGCCGCCATGCTGGCGTTCATCCAAAAGGTGACGGGTAAGTGAGATTCGGCGCGGTAGGTATCAGCCCTGTGATTACACCCGGTTGGTTGGCCGCACCATGACCATGCCGCCATTCGGGCCGGGGATGGCGCCTTCGATGATCAGCAGGTGATGATCGGTGTCGATCTTGACCACGCGCAGGTTACGAATGGTGACGCGGCTGTTGCCGTACTGGCCCGCGCCCTTGTGACCCTTCTTGGGCCGGCCGCTACCGCGGTTGCTGGCGTGCGAGCCCATCGACCCCGCCGAACGATGCACCTTCTTCACGCCGTGGCTGGCCTTCAGGCCATGAAAGTTGTGCCGTTTCATGGCGCCGGTGTAACCGCGGCCCTTGCTGGTGCCGATCACGTCGACGGCCTTCACGTCCTTGAAAACGTCGTTGATGGTGAGGAGCTTGCCCACCTCGAGCTCGGCAGCCGGGGCATCCAGGCGGAACTCGCGGATGAAGCGTTGCGGCTCGCAGTTGGCCTTGGCGGGCAGCTGGATGCCGGCCGCGGCGCGAACGCGGCGGCGGCGGGCTTCCAGGTCGGCTGACACGTGGCCCCGCTCCGGCTTGGTCGCCTTGGTGCGGTCTTTATCCTTGAAGCCGAGTTGCACGGCGTCGTAGCCGTCCTTCTCCTGGTTGCGGATCTGCAGCACGGGGCAGGGACCGAGCTGGATGACCGTCACCGGGGCCAGCTTGCCCGATTCCTCGTAAACCTGCGACATTCCCACCTTCGTGCCGAGCAATCCAAGAGGCATGGCTAGTTTCCTTCACAGCGCGCGGCCGACGCCGCACTTCCCCGAAATCGGAAAAAGTTATTATGCAGCCCGGCAGGGATTCGTCCAGGGGAGTTTCATGAGAGCTGGCGGGCACGCGGCGGAAGAGCAGGTTCAGTCCTTTTCCAGCAGCAGATCGACTGCCCAGCAGCCGCGCAGGTGCGGGCCCGGGCCGCGCAGGTGACCGAGCAAATCGTCACGGGTGCAGCCCGCTTCCTCGAGGGCATCGGCCACGATGGTCAGGCGGCCCGGATCGAGCTCGCCGCTGGGATGGGCGCGTTCCTCATAGGCAACCTGGGCCAGCTTGACGACGGTCTGCTCGCGCCAGTCGAGCCAGGGTTGCTCGATGGCGACGCGGCGAAACGGGTTGCCGACCACGTCGCGGAGCAGGTGGCATTGCCGCTCTTGTTCGCGCGCACGGACACTTTCAAACTGGGAGCCGCGGCGATCATCACGGGCCACATCGTCGGCCCAGGCGAAGGCCGCGTTGCCCGCCGCGTTGCTGGCTGCCTCGAGCATGTCGCCGAAACTGGCCGCCTCCTCGAAGGCAAGCGCGGCGGTCCAGTCGGGATCACCCGCTTCCTGGGCAACCTGAGACACCTCGGCAGCCGTGGCTTCCCCTTCGGCATGTCGCTCCGCGAGGGCACAGAGCAGGTGGCACCAGGAATCGACGATAGGCCAGAGACGTCGGCAGCAAGCGCAGGCAAACAACCTCAGCTTGCGCGGGCTGACGGAATTGTGCACATGGCCGAGCAGCCTATCCAGTTGCTTGTCCGTCAGCCACTCGGCCTCGGTCATGGAGCGATGTCGCACTCGAGCACCCGTGTGCAGGGCCGTTGCCGTGATCAGTTGTCCTTTTCTTTTTCCTTCTCCATCGGCATCGGCTTGGGGGCGGCAGGATCCGGGGGCAGGTAATCGGTGAGGCGCTGCCCGGTGCGGCCGGCCGTCGGCTTCAGGGCGCCCAGCACGAGGGCCACATTCGCCTTCAGACGGGCGTCTTCCCCCTTCGCGAAGAGCTGGTGCAGCCCGGCAACCTGCATGTCGGTGATCAGCACGCCGTTCTTCTGGATGTTGCGGATGAGCATGAGGGCGGCGTAGCTGCGTGCATCCGCGGGCAGCTTGGGATCGAGCACGATGGTGGCCAGGTCGCGCTGCGGCTCGCGGCCTGGGAGGTTGGCGGCCGCTTCCAGGGCGAGGGGCAACAGCAGTTCGTTGTGCAGCCCGTCGCGGATCGCCGACTCGGCGGGCAACACGTCGTAGCCCGTCACCTCGCCCGTGGCCATGCGTTTGAGCCACAGCATGCCGAGCGTGGCGTGTGCCTGCCGTTCTTCGCCCACCAGCGGCTTGCCGAACGAGTCGATCGTTCTTGACTCCACGCGCTGCTTGATCTGGTTGGCGTCGACGGTGGTGGGCATGAGATAGACGTTCTTGTACGGGCGGATCAAGGTCTTCAGGCGCTGTTCGCGTTCGAGCGGGATCTCGCCCTTCTCGTTGACGGCGGCGGTGACGAAGACGGGCACCATGCCGGCATCGAGGTCGGCCCGCAGCTGGGCCAGCAAGTAGGGCAGCATCGGGTTGGCCAGGTTCTCGTCGAGGAAGATGGCGTCCACATCACCGGCGTCGCGGAAGCGGCGCATCAGGTCGCGGCCCGTGGCAGCGATGTCGAAGGCGTAGCCCGCCTCGCGGGCGCCTTGCCCCACCTGGGCGGAGCGGTCCTTGTCCATATCGCCGATGAGGATCTTGGGCATGGCCCCGATGGTGGCGGAACGGCGCAATACTTCGACGAGCCGCGGCCCGGCCGCCGGGAACGGGCCGCCCGGCACGGTCAGGATGGCGTTGGCAGCCGAGAGTTGCACGCGGCGATCGGGATAGTTGAGGGCCCGCATCAGCACCGGCGCCTTGGCCTCCGACGGGCGGATCGAGCGCACGTCGACCAGGTCGCCCAGCGCCCGCGTGGAAGCCAGGATTACCGGCAAGCGCTTGTCGTGCAGGGCGCGGTCGAGCGTCGCCATCATCAGTTCATAGTTGACCGTTCGCATCAGGTTGCGGATGTCGGCCGGGAATTTCTCGAGGGGCTGATCGACGCCGGCCCGCTCGTAAGCCTTGTCCAGCGCGAGCGACAGGAAGGCCACCTGGGCATCGATGTTGGTGGGATCGATGTCAAGGGCCTGCCGGGCAAAACGCAGCCCGAAGTACTCTTCCGCCTGGCTGGGCGTGTACTCGGCGGGCGGGCTCTTGAGTGTCTTGTTCTGGCTGTCCCACTCCCACACCTCGACCTTGGCGGGCAGTTCAACTTTGTGTTCGTAGAAGCGATTGGCCTCTTTCGTCAGCTCGCGCACCGCGTTCGGCAGATAGCGCGGGTTCTCGTTGAGCAACTCGGCCAGCGCGTTGGTCGCAAACTTGCGGACGATGGCGGGCTGCTTGGGCGAGCCGGCCAGGTACCAGAGGTGCGGCACGGCCCGCATGTCGCGACGCTGCCGCAGCACGTCGACCAGGTACGCCCGCAAGGTCGCGTCGTCGATGTCGAGAGCGGCCAGAATGGGGGGCACGGCCTCGCGATTGAGCTGCGTGAGGGCGTAGACGATGGCCCCTTGCTCCGCCGAATCGTGCAGGTGCTTCTGCAGGGCCTCGATCATGTAGGGCACCGCCAGCGCTCCCGATTTCTTCAGCTCGGTGATGGCGTAGGCGCGTTCTTCGGGAGTCTTGTCGAGGTTCTTGATGAACTTGCGGATGCGTTCGGGATCGGCCCGGAACTTCTTGACGACCGAAGAAACCCGTTCGATGAGCGGGCCGGCCGTCGGCCGCATCGACGTCCGCGTCTCGTCCGCCAGGAAATCACGATACTTGCGGTAGTCGGGCGGATCCATCACCTTGCTCAGTTCGTAGAGGAACTTGTCCTTGCCGGCGATCGGATTGTTCTTGAGTAAAGCCAGACTCTCGAGGGCCTGGCGCGGCAGGGCCATCTTCTCCTGCCACATGCCCAGCTTGGCCTCGGTGATCGTGTAAATGTCGGGGATGGACAGGAGCTGCAGGAAGGTGGCGATGCCGTCCTTCTGCTCCATTTCCAGCAGGATCTTGTCCCCTTCCTCGCCCTCGGGCAGGCTCTTGACGAAGCCCTCGAGGTGCTGGCGGGCCAGGTCGTACTTGCCCAGGTCGATCTCGAACTTGACGGCCGACCAGAACTCCTGCGGCGTCTCGGGCTGCTTGTAGAAACGGCGATAAGGATCGTCGGCCCGCTGCGCAAACAATGGCGCGGCCAGCAACAGCCCGGCGAACAGGAACGACAGACGTGAGGTGAAACGAAGCATGAAGTGACCTCAATAGGAACTGCGAGTTCAGAATTGAGAATCCAGAGTCGTCGACCGCGATTCAGGAATTCACAACTCTCTCAATTCTACCTTTCACTTACAACGCCAGCCAATGTCTAACGGCGTCCTCGATCATGGCAAGCTCATCGGGCAGCAAGTTACATCTTCGCTGACATGCCAAGATCCGTGAGCCACACTTCTCCGCGGTCAGGGACTGCCAAGGTTCTTCTCCTCGGCGTC
>JBFWSD010000081.1:0-11807 GCA_050248575.1 Gemmataceae bacterium | reverse complement strand
GCCTCTGCTGTTGTGTGCTACTCGTGGCGCCGGTGTTGGCCCGTGCCCAGGAAGGGTCGACCGTGACGGCCGAGAAGGTCAAGGCGGCCCTCCCCAAGCTCGAGAAGCTGGCCAAGGAGATGCTGGAAAAAACCGGCGCCCCCGGGCTGTCTCTCGCGGTCGTCTACAAGGACGAAGTGGTCCTGGCAGCGGGCTACGGCGTGCGCGCGGTCGGCACGGATGCACTCGTCGATGCCGACACGGTGTTTCAGATTGCCTCGGTGTCGAAGCCGGTCTCGTCGACGGTCATCGCCGCCGTGGTGGGCGAGGGGGCTATCGACTGGGACGACAGCATCGTCGAACATTTTCCCGAGTTTCAAATGCACGATGCCTGGGTGACGCGCGAAGTGACGGTGCGTGACATGCTGTGTCATCGCAGCGGGCTGCCCGATCATGGGGGCGATCTGCTGGAAGACCTCGGCTTCGAGCGCAGCCAGATCCTGCATCGGCTCCGCTACTTGAAAGCAGGGGGCCGCTTCCGCGCCGACTACGCCTACACGAACTACGGCTACACAGCGGCGGGGGTGGCCACGGCCCGGGCCGCCAAGACTTCCTGGGAAGACCTGTGTGCGGAGAAGTTGTTTCGCCCGCTGGGCATGAAGTCGACGAGCATGCGCTTCAAGGACTTCATGGCTGCCAGCAACAAGGCGTTGCCCCACAAGCGCAGCGACGGCAAGTGGGTCGTGCAGACGCGGCAGCCCGACGCGCAGGCCCCGGCGGGCGGCGGTTCGTCCAGCGCGCGCGACATGGCCCAGTATCTGCGCCTGCAACTGGCGGGCGGCAAGTTCGCGGGCAAACAGATCGTGGCGGCCCGGGCCCTGGCCGAGACGCACACGCCCCAGGTCATCACCGGGTTCGATGCGCGAAGGCAACGGGCTTCACTCTATGGACTGGGCTGGATTGTCGGGCAGGAGCCGCACGGCCTGCTCAACTGGAATCACTCCGGCGCCTTTGGGCTGGGCATCCGTTCGGAGGTCTCGTTGCTGCCCGATCAGGAACTCGGCATCGTCGTGCTCTCGAACGCGGCGCCGACCGCCATTCCGGAAGCACTGTGCTTCACCTTCTTTGACCTCGTGCTGGATGGCAAGCCCTCGCGCGACTGGCTGGCCTTGCTGACCCCGGTGCTGGAGAAGACGCTGGCGCCCGAATATCACACGGACTACACGAAGAAGCCGAGCAGCCCGACGCCGGCCCTTGGCCTTGATGCTTATGTGGGCACGTATGTCAACGACTACTTCGGCAAGCTGGAGATCGCGGTTGTGAAGAAGAAGCTGCAGATGCGGGTGGGCCCGGCGCCGCTGGAGTTTTCGCTCCGGCATCATGATCGGGACTTGTTTCTTTATCAGCCCACGGGCGAGAACGCGGGCGGCCCGGCTGGCGTGACCTTCACGATCGGCGCGGATGGGCGTGCCCGGCAAGTGCTGGTCGAGAACCTCAACATTCACGGCCTGGGCACCTTCAAACGTCAGGAACCGAAGTGATTTCAATGCAGTGGTCAGTCGTCAGTGGGTAGGGTTGATTGGTGGACAGTCACTTCCACTGACGACTGACTATGTGAGCAGACGCGCTCACAGGCAGGGAGCTCGCGCTCCCTGCCTCGCAGCGCCGATCACTTCTTGGGCTGCTCCAGCCGATACAGCTTTGAATAGGTGCGCACGAACAACGCTCCCTGGGCGATGGCCGGGGTAGCCCAGGCGTTGTCTTCGAGCACGTTCTTGCCCACCTGCTTGAAGGTCGGACCATCTTCCAGAACGTAGGTCGCGCCGTCCTCGTTGAGCAGGAAGACCTTGCCGTGATAGGACCAGGGCGAGGCATAGAAGCGGCCGCCGCCTGTCTCGAGACGCTGGCGGTTGTAGAGGATCTCGCCCGTCTTGGCGTTGTAGCAGGTCACGAAGCCGGCATCGAAGACCACGTAGAGCCGCCCGCCGACGATCAGGTACGAGGGATGGATGCCCGAGCCCTTCAGATGCGACCAGGCGATGAACTCGTTGCTGGTCTCGCCCCCCTTGAGCGTGATGTCTCCGGTGGCGCCGGGCTTGATCGCATAGATCGGGCCGATGTGATAGCCCGCCCCCACGTAGAGCAGGCCATGCTTGGCCACCGGCATCAGGCTGACCAGGCCGGAGGTCCCCTTCAGTTCCCAGAGCAGCTTGCCGTCGAGATCGTAGGAGCGGATCTTGGCCGTGCCGATCGTGACCAGTTCGGTGCGCTTGTCGTTTTCCCAGATGTAGGGGGTCGACCAGTTGCTGCGCTCTTCGCGGGCGACGCGCCAGATTTCCTTGCCCGTGCGCTTGTCGAGGGCCGCCAGGTACGATTCCTTCTCGTTGTCGTTCTGGATAAACAGGCGGTCCTGGTAGAGGACCGGCGACGTGCCCGTGCCCCAGCCGCCGCGGATGGGATAGGCGGGCAGGCGCTGCTCCCAGATCTTCTTGCCCTTCATGTCGTAGGCATAGAGGCCGACGTTGCCGAACCAGGCGAAGACGTGTTCGCCGTCGGTGACCGGCGTCTCGGAAGCGTACGAGTTGCGCGGATGGCGTTTCTCGGGGGCGGGTCCCTTGAAGGCTTCCTGTTCCCAGAGTTTCTTGCCCGACCGGGCGTCGAGGCAATAAAGCATGAAGCGCTGCTCGTCGGTTGGCTTGAGCCAGCCGCCGGGATAGCCGCCGATCACCGGCCGGTCCAGCTTCTTCTCGGTGACGGCCGAGGTGACGAAGACCTGGTCGCCCCAGACCACGGGCGAGGACCAGCCCCAGCCGGGGATGTCGGTTTGCCAGACGACGTTCTTGTCGGTGTCCCAGTCATCGGGGAGCGTGGCCCCTGCGCCGAGGCCGTCCGAAGCCGCGCCGCGGAACTGGGGCCAGTTCACCGTGTCCGCCGCTTCTCCGGGCAGACACAAGCCAAGTACCAGTGCGAGCAGTGCGAGCGTACGCATGGTGTACCTCCCTTTGAGTAAAAGAAGCCCGGCTTCTTGGACTTCGTTCAAGATCGGCACAAGGATGACCAGAAGCCGGGCTTCTTGGTCCCCGCCGTGACTTCAAGAGCGGGACAAGGAGCGACGCAGATCGTCCTCGAACAGCTGAAAATGCCGGGCCAGCAGCCCGTCATCTTGATGGACGCGGGCCAGGATGATCGACCCTTCCAGGATCGAGATCAGGTAACGCGCCAGGGCCATGGTGTCGATGGCCTGCCCGGGCCGATGGCGTGCAACGGCCTCATCGAGGCGGACCTTGAAATCGAGCGCCATGGCGTCGAAGCACTCGGCGAGCCGGCGGCGGAAGCCCGCGTGGGTCTCGCACAGCGTGGTGCTGAAGTTGCCGAAGATGCAGCCCGCCTGCTTGCTGCGCATGCGGCGGGCAAAGCGGTGCCGGGTGGCCTGGACCCGTTCGAAGACACGCTCGAGCGGATCGG
Organism: Gemmataceae bacterium; assembly: GCA_050248575.1. GTDB lineage: Bacteria > Planctomycetota > Planctomycetia > Gemmatales > Gemmataceae > JBFWSD01. The sequence continues at coordinate 8,363 of JBFWSD010000081.1, read as the reverse complement.
CGCTGGGTACGGGAAAGAGTTCCCGTTCCACTTGATCGAGCTCGCTGCCGCGCTCGTCGAGGTAATGGTCGAGCACGGCGAAGCCAAGGTCTTCCTTGCCCGTGAAATGATGGAAGAAGGCGCCGGTGGTGACCTTGGCGGCGCGGCGGATGTCGTCGAGCTTGGTGTCGTGGTAGCCCTTGGCGGTGAAGAGCCGGGTGGCGGCGCGGAGGATGCGGGCACGCGTCTTGAGGGCCCGGGGCTGGACGGCGGTTTTCATGACCGGTCACCAAAAGAAACAGACTGTTTGGTTTGTTTTATACTGCGCCCGGGCGGGCCTGTCCAGCAAAATCACGGAGTCCGCGGCGAACGAGAACCGTGCGCCGGCAACGTTCCCGCGCGAGCGCGCGGCGACGCGTGCGCGTCCGCTCAGGCGGTTGAGTTCAAGCCGCGCAAGTGGGGCAGCACCTCTTTGGCCAGCAGTTCCATGCTGCGGCGGGCCTGTTCGTGGCGGGTGGCGCCGGTCTGGCAGCCCGTCAGCACCACGCCCACGCCCAGTTCCTTGATGTGCTGTTCCAGTTGCTGCCGCACCGTCTGCGGGCTGCCCACGATGGCAAACACGCCCTTCTCGATGTCGCTCCAGCTCTTCTGCTCGTACAGGAAATACTGGCGATTCTTGACGATCGCCATGGCCGACTTCGGCGACGTGTAGCCGGGGGGCGAGTGGCCGATCCCCTTCAGCAAGTTCTTGATGAAGTACCAGAAGTGGGGTTCAAACTCCTCGCGGGCCTGCTTGTCGGTATCGGCGACGTAGACCGGAATGCCCCAGCCCATCTGTTCGGGCCGGGCCTCGTAGCCCGCCTTGGCGCAGGCCTCGCGAAACATCCCGAAGACTCTCTTGAAGACATCGATGTGGAAGTACGGGATGCCCATGTAGGCATAGCGGCGTTCGGCCACGAACTGGATCGTCTCGAGGGAACCCGCGCCGGGGATCCAGATGGGCGGGTGGGGCTGTTGCATCGGCTTCGGCCAGGGGTTCACGTAGTTGTAGAAGTAGTGTTTCGAGTTCCACAGGAAGGGCCCGGGCTGCGTCCAGGCCTTGACGATCAGGTCGAGGGCTTCGCGAAAGCGTTCGCGCGCCCGCGTTGGCTCGATCTGATAAGCGAAGTACTCCGGCCCGCCGCCGATGACCATGCCGGCGACCAGCCGCCCGTTGGACATGACGTCGAGCATGGCCATTTCCTCGGCCACGCGCAAGGGCGGATTGTACATGGGCAAGGCGTTGCCGATGACCGCGATCTTGCAGTTCTTGGTCCGTTGCGTCAGCGCCCCGGCAATCACGTTGGGGGAGGGCATCAGCCCGTAGGCGTTCTGATGGTGCTCGTTGACGCAGACGCCGTCGAAACCGAGCTCGTCGGCATAGGCCAGCGTGTTGATGTATTCGCGATAGAGTTCGTGCCCCTTGACTGGATCGTAGAGCGAGTTCGACAGCCAGATCCACGCCGAATCGTACTTCTCGTCGAAGTCGTCGGGCAGATAAGGATAGGGCATGAGATGGAAGAAGTAGAACTGCACGGCCAGTCTCCGTGGGTGATGCAAGATAGCCCGCAGGTTGTTGTAGAAGGCCAATCACCGAGGCACAACACAGCTTGCCATCGCGCGAGCGACATGGCTCATGTTGGAGTGACGATCGGCACGAATGAGCGATCATGCTGCCATGGCTTCAAGAAACGCCATGAGGCCAAGGAAACCGACAAAGGCACCGAGCAGTGCCGCCATCGCGCCTGCGGCCCGAAAGATCAAGGACGGCCTTGGCGACCGAGGAGGCCAGCACAAAGCAATCAGCGCGGCGAACGCCGCAACGAAGTTGAAGGGCAAGAGCAGCACGGCTTCTGGCTGGTGCAGCAATCCTGGAGTTGCGATAAGCAGGATCAAGCTGACAAATGGGATGGTTGTAGAGATCGCCACCATGCGAACTGGGAACCACGTTGCCTGATCACCTACATCGAGCCGGTTCAGGATCGTGATTCCTGTAACCAGCTGCACAAGATGGGCCGACGCCCACCACGCGAGAAGTTGTATATGCATCCTCCTTCCCGGCACCAGTGGCGGCTGAGCGTCACTTGGCGTTTCAGGCCATTGATGCTTGCGTGAGCCCCCGGTTGCAGCTTACGATACCACCTACTGCTTTTCGTCCCGCCACGAAGACCCAGGAGAAGCAATGCTGCACTTGCAATCCCCTGGCAGCCGGCTGTGTGACGGCTTGACGCGCCGCGATTTTCTGCACGTGGGAGGTCTGGCCCTGGCCGGGCTCACGCTGCCCGATCTGGCCCGGGCCGCGCGGGGCAAGAGCAAGATCCGCTCCTGCATCGAACTCTTCATGTGGGGCGGGCCAAGCCAGCTCGAAACCTTCGACCTGAAACCCGACGCTCCCGAGGGCATTCGCGGGCCGTTTCAGCCCATCGCCACCAAGACGGTCGGCACGCGCATTTGCGAACACCTGCCCTTGCTGGCACGCCGTACCGATCGCTATGCCATCATCCGGTCCGCCACCCACACCGGCGTGAACCACGGCACCAGCGCTTACCACATGCTCACCGGGCACATCCACTTCACGCCGGGCACGTTGCGGCATCCCACGCCCAACGATCATCCGAGCATCGGCAGCTCGGTCACGAAATACGGGCCGCAGCCCGCCAACGTGCCCAGCCACGTGTCGATCCCGTCGATCCTGCACGACGGCGACGGCGGCGAGGTCCCCGGGCAAGGGGCCGGCATGCTCGGCGCCAGGTACACGCCCTTCTTCGTCAACGGCGATCCCACGCAGGCCGACTTCTCGGTCGATACCTTGAAGCTGCCGGGCGACATCAATCGGCAACGCTTTCAGCAGCGGCTCGGCTTGCAAGCGGCTCTCGAGCAACACGCCGAGAAGCTGACGCGTCTGCCCGGGCCGCAGGCGATGGACGATCACTACGAACGTGCCCTGCGCTGGCTGAGCACGCCGGCCACCGAACGGGCCTTTCATCTTGCCGCCGAGCCGAAGAACGTCCGCGACCGTTACGGCATGCATCACTTCGGGCAGAGCTGCCTGCTGGCACGCCGCCTGGTGGAAGCGGGCGTGCCCCTCATCACGGTCTACTGGAACACGCCCAGCTTGACCGACGACGGCAGCTGGGACACGCACAAGGACAATGAACGGCGCAGCAAGAACGATCTGCTGCCCCACTTCGACAAGGGGCTGGCCGCCCTGCTCGATGATCTGCACGAGCGCGGCTTGCTCGACGAGACGCTGATCGTGTGGAAGGGAGAGTTTGGCCGCACGCCGCGCATCAACAAGAACGGCGGCCGCGATCACTGGGGCTTCTGCCAGTCGGTGATCCTGGCGGGCGGCGGCATCAAGGGCGGGCAAGTTCACGGCAGTTCCGATGCGTCGGCCGCTTACGCCGCCGAGTTGCCAGTCAGCCCGGACGACCTGGCCGCCACCACCTTCGACCGCTTCGGCATCCCCATCGACACCGAGATCCGCGATGCCCAGGGCAGGCCGTTGCCCCTCTGCCTGGGCAAGCCGCTCACGGCTTTGATGTGATCCACTTGTCTTGCCGATTGGCTATTGCCCGCTCTCCGCGCGAGCGGTCAATCGGTCGGGCTGTACGCTATCGGAGCAACGGATCTGCCAGGCGCACATGTGCTCCTGGGAGACTCTGCCCGGGCCGGGAACGTGCCCGTTCTCGAGCGTGACTGTTTCGGTCGCTTCTTCGAGATTGCTTTTCGTTGGGGCGGGAAGGGATCTGCCCTCAGCCATCGGTCTTTGCCTCCAGGTCCAGCGTGGCGCCTCCCTCGGGCACGGTGACGATGAGCTGTGTCTGTTCGGGGTTGTGGTAGATTTCAGGAAAGGTTTCGGCCCCTTCGACGTCGGCGCGTTCGGTGCTCAGCACGACCTTGTACTGGCCCGGAGGGGCGCCGACATGGCTTTCGCGAAAGCGGAGCGAATAAACACCGCTGGCATCGGTGACGGCGGCAGCCACGGCCTCGGTGGCCGAATCCAACGGGTAGAACTTCACGGTGGCGTTCGGGACCGGATGGCCGTTCAGGCGGACGGTGCCGTTGACCGGGGCCAGGGACGGCACTTGCTGCCCGCAGCCAACCAGGGCCACGGTCAGGAACGCCAGGCACTTGCTGTAGGATCGCATCGCTTCATCCTTCTCTGTTTCGAGTCAATCGAGGTTGAGGACCTGCCCGCTGTCGCGCTGGGCGAGCGTCGACTGGACTTGCTGGGACGCCGTGTCCGAAACGAGGCGAACGGAACCGTCGCCGAAGACGAAGTTGACGCCGCCCGGATGCACGCTGCTGAAGCCCCAGACGCTGTTGGCGCCGTTGGCGGCCTGGAGGCGATGGCTGGTATGCGCGGCGGCCGTGGTCCCGCTCAGGAACCACATGTTGGAGGCGGTGCGCTCGGTTTCGTAGAGCCCGGACCAGATGGCGCCGTTGTAGTTCTGCCCGCTGCCCGTCACGAGGGCACGCTCGCCAATCAGCACCGTGTTGCTGGTGCCGTCGATGATGTCGCTGATGCGGGTGGCACTGTTGCCATAGAGACAGCCGTCCGCGCTCATGTACTGGGCGGTTGTGAAGGCGGTTCCCGTCACGCCCGGGCTGCGGCCCAGCACCGCAATGTAATTCGACAGGGCATGGTTGCCCCGATTGCTGTTCAAGACCGGGCCGTTGTTCGACGAGCAACGGAAAACAGGCAGTGCGGTCTGCACGCCCGTCGAGCCCGTGGCCGACTGCGTGGGCGGGATCTTCGTGCCGTTCGGGTTCAGGTTCGCATACAGCGCACTTTGCTCCACATAGGGAAGCAGGAAAGTGGCCCAGCCCCAGCCGCCGTTGGGGGCAGTGCCGGGTCCCATGTTGCCCCCGGCGGCAATGCCTTGCACGGCGGGCGGAAAGTAGCCGTTATCGTTGTGGAAGGTGTGCAGCGCCAGGCCAATCTGCTTGAGGTTGTTCTGGCAGCGCATGCGGTTGGCCGCCTCGCGCACCTTCTGCACGGCGGGCAGCAAGAGTCCGAGCAGAACACCGATGATGGCAATCACTACGAGAAGTTCGATGAGCGTGAAAGCCGCCCGCAGGGAGGGCTGGTCTGCCGCGGCCCGACGACGTGAATGCGACATGCTTTCTCCTTCGCTGTCCTTGGTCGAGTCGGCGAGTCTCGAGCGGAAACAAGATGCCGATGCCAGACGGGAGTTGCTGCAGGGCTATCGCATGAGGGGGCACCGGCGCACCCAAAAAAAGGAGAAAGTTGATCTTTCGACAAACCTGACACGTAGTTGTCTCCGTCCTGTGTGTCACAACCAGATGCAAAAGTCGTGTGGCCATCGCGACTTGGGTCGTTTGTTTGCGCACTTTTTGCTTTTCGGGGGAGGTGTTTTGGCGCAAATCAAAATCTTGCAATGGCTAAGGGCGGAGCGACATGGGCCTTCATTGCGCAAGCCGAGGCGTCGGCGGGGCTATTTCTCAAACGGGGACGCGGACACTCCTTCGGGCCCAATGTCCGCGTCCTCTTTCAATCGTGCTCGCGGGCTGCAGCCCGAACGGCGGGCCAATCATTCCAGCAAGAGCACCTGTTTGCCATCCTGCATGATGCGCTTGAAGGCAGCTTGCAGCCGGGCCACGCGCTCGGCCGAATTGCCGATGATGCGGTTCTCATCGGGCAGCGGCGTACCCGCCGAAGCGAGCGTGTTGCCCCGGTAGGCCACGTTCTGCAAGATGCCCAGGGCCAGGTTCTTGTCCGGCGACGAGGTGGTTGGCTCGAACAGCGTGCCGAAAGCCAGCGAGTGGATGATCACCGGCCGGCGGCGCGTCGAGTAGCCCGGCGGGCTGTCGGTCTCGTCGGCAACTAGCTGATCGACCACGTTGTAGAGCTGTGTGGTCACGGTGCCCGAGTTGCTCGGGAACTCGCCGGGCTGACGGATGCGATAATAGGAGCGATTGGGCCCGGCGTTGGTGAAGCTGGCGCTGGCGGCCGTGTTGGCCACGCCGTCGGTCAGGAAGATGACGAGCTTCTGGGCGCCGATGCGGCCCAGCCCGCCCGCTTCCCCATCGGGGGCGGGAGGCGGCGCCCAGGTCTTCAGGATTGGATTGGTGCTGAACTGGTTGAAGGCCAGCATGAAGCCCATCACCGGGGTCGTTCCCCCCTTGGAACGCGGCACCTCGTCGTTGGCGACCGCGTCGAAGCACGAGATGTCCGCCGTGCTGCCGCCAAAATCGTCGGCGATGGTGTCGGGGGGGAAGAACAGGGCGTCGGTGAGGCGGCGGTACTTGCGGCCGAGCGGGCCGCGCGTGCGGTTGAACTGCCCGGCGCCGCCCGCCGAGTACTTCGGCGTGCTGAACATCATCATGCACACCGAGTCGTTGGGATGGTTGTTTTCCATGTCCTTCAGCGAGGCGCGGATGCCCAGCTTTTGCGTATAGAGCGGCGCTTCGTGGCAGGTGCCGGGCCACAGAAAGCGGTTATCGTTGTAGTTGCCCAGGAAGTCGATCAAGGTCATCGGCCCGAACCAGAAGTGCAGCTTGGGCCGCCGCGGATTGTCGAAGTAAGGCATGATCGCCGAGGACAACCGGATGCCGTTGTTGTTGGCCAGCGCTGCGGCGAGCGGGCGATCGACGCGCAGGTTGGAGCCGCCCGTGGTGACCGTGTACCAGTTGCCGCTGCCCGTGGGCATCTCGATGCGATGGCCGATCGAGGGGGTCGAGCCGCTCCAGGTATCGGTGGCGATGGTGCCGGTATAGCCGATGGGGTAGCCGGCAGAGTTGTTGATCTGCCCGTTCGCGCCGTTGGGGGCGGTGATGCGGATCGTGCCCCAGGCGAAGTCATTGCCATAGCCGCTGCGGGCCGTCACCACGTTGTAGTTGGTCCCGCCCGTCTGCTCGAGCCCCAGCACATAGTCGATGTACTCCTTCCAGAAGCGTTCGTTCTGGTCGGAGGGGAAGCTGCCGCTGATCGAGCTAGGGATGGCGTCGTAGTAGAGGATGCGGCCGGCGCGGAGGCGGGTCGGAAACGGATTGGGGCCAGTATTCTTGATCCAGTCCAGGATGGCCGAGTAGTTGACGGTATAGCCGCCGGCGGACGGCGAGCGCCAGTTGCCGCCGTTATCGTAGAGGCGGGTATTGTCGTTGGTGCCGAAGAACTTCTGTCGCCAGTCGTTGCTCGGGCGCGGATCGGGGGGCCAGATCCAGAACGTCTTGCCCCAGTAGCGCGGCCCGTGCGTGTAGCCGCTGAACTCGGGGAGCGTCGGGCCGGCGTAGCCGTCGTAGGGGGGCTGGGTGTAGCCCTTCCAGCCGTCGGCCGAGGTGCCCGCGTTCGCCGAACTCTCGATGATCTGCTGGATGGTCTGGGCGTAGTTGGTGGTGGAGTTGTGCTGGAAGGGGCAGTTGTCGCCGCCCGGAGTGTTTTCGTAGGTGTCGGGGGGCAAGGTCACATCCGGCGGGGCGAAGGCCTTCGTGGCCGCGCCGCCGCGCGGATGGCTATAGAAATCGCCGACGAGCGCTTCGCCGGAGTCGGTTGTCACCGTGATATTGGCGGAGCCGTAAACCTGGCTGCCCATGGTGGTGTAGGAGTTGGTGTTCTGCAGGGCGGCCGCCGGAATGTCCGAGTAGGCCCCGAAACGCGGGAACACGTCTTCGGAGTTGTTGGACATGGTGCGGTTGCCGGTATAGGGAATGCCGAGCAGGCTATCGAAGCGCATCGAGCCGGAATGGTCGAGGATGACGGCCACGTCGCGCGGGCGATGTGCCCCCACCGCGGAGGTGTGCACGTTGAAGAAGTTCATGCCGAGCACCTTGCCGAAGGCAGCCTCGTGCTGCGACTGCACGTTGACGCGCACGAGGTTGAAGTTGTCGTCGGGGTGCTTGGGGATGGTGATCTCGAACTTTTGCAGTGACTCGTTGTAGGTATAGGAGCCCGACTCGATGGTCACCATGCCGGGGGTGATGGGTGTGCCGAGGATGCTGCTGCCCGTGGCCGCCGCCTGGGCGGTGGGCAGCACGCTGGCCTCGTTATTGTTGTTGGCGACGTCGCCGTTGAGAGTGCGTGCGCCGGCCATGGCCGCGGCATCGGCGGCCGCCTGCGATTGCGTGCGCGCCGTGGCCATCATGCCAATATCGATCGCCAAAGCCACGCAGCCCAGCAGGCCGATCAGCCCTAGCGCGACCATCGGTACTATCACCCCCCGCCGCTGCGCCTGTCGCCTCGACATGCTGTTCATCTTGGATTCTCCATTCATGATGAAAGCCAAACGCGATGTATGGTTTCGGATTTCGAGTCGGGGATTTCGAGTCTTGCCGCTAGGCTCCTTCGCTGTACATGGCCGCCTTGGCCTTGACGGGCACCG